>DYOJ01000076.1 GCA_020720705.1 Acetofilamentum sp. | reverse complement strand
ATAGAATCGGTTATGAAAAGTTTATTTTACAACGATACGTTTTACCGTAGTTTGGTGCATGTTAGTAAATTGCACAAAATATATTCCTGCATGCTCTATTGTAAAAGCGGCTTGATTTTCAATATGTTCTTGTTGCAATATTTTTCCGGAAATATCAGAAATTTTCATTTCAACAGGATATTTTGAAGTAACGGAGAACATGCCGTTACTCGGATTCGGGAAAATTGAAATCGAAGTATCATCGTTCGTTTGAATATCAACTCCTGCCAAAGTAATTACAATTTCGGAAGTTTGTGATTCTCCGGTGTCATAATACGCTTTGATGCCGGCTGTATAAGTTCCCGGGGCTAAATCGTTCAACATCCATTCATTATCAGTTGTAGCAGCATCTGTAGTAAGCAAAGTTCCGTCTAAGAACACATCATAAGAAACCGGGTTCAGATTTCTGGCGGAGCTTCCGATGTAAACATTGTCCACACATAAATAAAATTGGTCGTAAGTGGTAACGTGTATCGCTACATAAATTTCTTGTTTCGCATATCCGGCTAAGCTATATGAATATTTTTTCCAAATACTGCCTGGAGTCGTTTCTATGGCTGATATTGGTGTAAAATCCGCAATATCTTTACCTGTAGTGGATACAAATACTTGGAATTTCTCACTCGGATACGTAAAGATACCTGCACGCGCATAAAACTGAACAATAGCATCTTCGGGAACAAGCACTTTGGGTGTGATTGCCCAGTCGTCGGTAGTTGTCCAAAAATCAGCATTGAAAAAAGCCAAATATTTTTGTCCGTTGTAGGCAGGGCTTGTCAGAGGCGGAGTAGTTGCAGACGGATTAAAAATAATACCTGCCATTGGTTCAGTTTCATTGATAAAATCTGTTCCATCAAGACCGAAGGTTGGTGTAGCGTCAATGTCGTAATTTGTCCAAGGTGAATAACTTAGGCTAAAATCCGGATAAGTTTCAAAACTGTCGCTGAAACCGAAAATATTGTTCCACGATAACCGAACGTCTATATCTTCATTTAAAACTTGGAACATCAAACCGTACGGGTCTGTAACTTGCTCGGTAAGCTGAATATCAAAAGTAACATCATTATCCGAAATCGTGAAAGCATGGTTTAAGTCTGAATTATATCCTTGATAAACAACATCATAACTATAATCGCCGGTCGGAATTTCCGTAAAAGTAATCGTACCGTCGGTACATAAGCCGTTGGCATAAACATTGCCCTCGAAATAGAGTGTAACTTCTGCATTTATGAGGTCGAGTTCAGAATTTTTCACATTAAAAATAGCAGAATAAATAGGTAATTTTGACATTGTAACATCCACATCTACATTCATTTGGTCTGTTACCGTAACAGTTCCGGAATAATCTTCGTATCCAAATTTTGAAATAGTGTAAGGCAAATCCGTACCTTCTGTTAAATAGTATGTAATTTGACCGTTTACGTCCGTAACATCTTCATTTCCAAGTATTGAAACCAAAGCCCCCTTAACAGGTCCGTCTGTATCAGTTACATTAAAAGTTACAAAAGCTCCGGGCAGATAGTTTGCCGATATCATCACGTTATCAATGAACCAATAGTTCATATCCTTTGTGGCACCTTCAAAATAAAAAGCAAAAATAAAATTGGGAGAACCGACATCAGTATTGTCAATCATGAAATTTTTGGTTTCACTTGCTACCGATGCCGAAGGATTTAATGACCAAATTTCGTTCCACGTTTCGCCATTGTCCGAGCTTGTTGCAACACCTACAAACATTGGGTCGGTATGCGGATAGTTATCTATGGAATGTTTAAATTCGAGATTTAAACTTTCGACACCAAAGGTATTTATCTTTTTTTCGTAATTTGTTCGGCCGCTCATAAGCGGATCCCACGTAAATGCAAGTTCGTTAGCCTCGCCGCCGGCATAACTTGAGAATGAGAGGTTCCAATTGTTTCCGAATCCGTTTCCTGTGCCTGTCCAATCTGTCGGGAGTGTAGTTTCATCAAAAGTTTGAAAAACTACAAAATCTCCGTAAAGTATTGAATTAGAACGTGCCGATATGCCTTCGCCTACTAAATTTTGAGGAATTACGACATAATAATAATTTCCGGCTTCGGTAAATATTTCGGAATAAGTGGTTTCAGTTTGATTATCGGAAACCGGCACGTTACCGGGGAAACGATAGATGTCGTAGGTCAAATTTGCGCCTGAAAAATACTCGCCGTGCATACCCTCATAAGGTGCTGTCCATGAGACTGATGCCTCCATATCGCCAATTTTTTCATGTGTCAAATCCGTAACAGATGCAGGATAATCTTCGCCAATCCAAACGGTGGTTTTTACAAACTCACCAAATCCGGCAGAGTTAAATCCCTGTACTTTGAACTTATAATAACCTTCGTCCGACACTGTTACAAATACACTTTCCGAACCTCCGATGACAGGTGATAAGTTGGAGTATATTTCAACATCATCCTGAAATAATACAACAGAAGTGAGTTCTGCAAGCACATTTCCAAGAACGTCTGTTTCCGGATTATTCCATATAACATCGGCATTCAATCCGCCTGCGATATCCGGAAAAATCTGGAAATCAGTAGGTTTCGAAGGTGCATTCTCAGCCGGCAATTCCGGAACTATACACAGACCAATGGTTTGAGCAACCGTTGCTCCCCATACACCTGCGTTCAATTGTAATGCTCGTCCTAAACCTCCGGGTTTATCTACGGCTAAAAACCAAATATCGGTTTCTGTGTTAGCGAAACTAACCCAAAAGTTTACCGGTAAGTTGCCAATTGAACTTGCAGGAGTAAAATCCCAATAAAACACATCATAGGTATTAAACAAAGCAGATCCGGTCGTATTGTGAGACAAACTGACAATTTCGGTATGCAAGAGCGTTCCGGGTTTGCCGGCATCGTCTGCATAAAACGAAATGTCGAAATTCATAACTTCAGTGTCATTCATTGCAACCCAAGATATTCCGTTATAGAATCCTTGTATTCCGAAAAATCGCATTGCACTAATCGAATAATCGAAATTTTCGACATATTGGGCAACAATATATCCTACATCTGTGTTGGATGTTAAGGCTGTGGTAAAACCGACCGGAGCATTTGAAAACAGAGCATCGTTCATACACATTATTTCTTTTGAAATAACATTGTTTTCGGAGTGTAAAAACAGAGGGCTGACTGCCGGCTTTGTTTTTGGATTCTCCGCATATTTTGCAGAGCTTTCAAGCCGTTGTGCGACTGACAATTGAATGCTTAAAATGATAAGCACCGAAAATAATAGCGTAAACTTTTTCATACAAAAAAAAATTAAGTTTAATGCCTATAAATTGACACAGTCAAAGTTAATCCTTTTTTTTAATTATTAGAATTTTTCGAGCAGTTTACATGTATTGATTTAAAAAGTAACACAAATACATCCATAAATTCTCATTTTAATTTGTGCTGAAAACAACATCTTACAACCAATAAGAAATCATAATAGCTTAATTTTCAGGTATAATCTAAAATAAATGAATCTATTCCGAAAAATATTTCCGACTAAATTGTGCAAAAAATAACATTTGTAAATAAATTTTATACTGAACTCATGAGTCAATTTTAATAAATTACAAATAAGTTCATAAATATTTGAGATTATTTCACAGATTTAGCCAATATTTTTAATGTAATATCATATTGAATATCAATGACTTATAAAAACAACATGTACAAGATTCAAAACAAAGAATACAAATTCAGAAAAATTGTGTATTTTTGTTTTAAAAAGAATGAATATATGATGCCAGACAATACAGAACTTATACAATCCTTACAGCGGGAAATAGAAGGTCTGCGAGCGGAAATCAAAAACGGTCAAACGGCTTCTAAATACGAGAGTTTGTTTACCAACTCACCCTTGGGAATACTCACGGTTACACGAGACGGAACTATTGTAGATATCAATCAACGTTTGGTCGAAATTCTCGGTTCGCCCACGGCGGCAGCTACACGTCAGATAAATTTGCTGACTTTCCCTCCGCTGATTAAAGCCGGTTTGAGTTTAAAATTGCAAGAAAGCATTAGCTCCCGAAAAAACTGCACAGGCGAAGGCTATTACACAAGCAAATGGGGCAAAGAATTGTTTTTCAGATACACTATCAGCCCAATTTTGAGCCAAATTAGCTCCCCCTCTTTTTTAAATCAAAAAAACGATTTTGAACTATTACAAGTTGTTATTACTGATTTAACAGATTTTTTAGCAGCGAATACACTACTCGAAACACGCGAAAAAACCCTCATTAAACTTTCAGCAGCAGTTGAGCAAAGCGCAAATGTTATATTTATCACCGACACCGAGGGCTTAATTGAATATGTAAACCCGAAATTTACAGAAGTCTCCGGCTACAAGTTTGAAGAGGTAAAAGGGAAAAATTACCGCGAATTTAAGTCGAACATACATGAAGCTGAATTTTACAAAAATCTTTGGGAAACGATAACTTCCGGTAAAACGTGGATTGGGGAATTTCAAAATCGAACAAAATCAGGCGAGATATATTTTGAACACACCGTAATTTCCCCAATTTTTGATAAACACAAAGAAATTATCAATTACGTAGCCATCAAAGAAAATATCACCGCCCTGAAAGAAAGCCAAAATAGGCTAAAATCATTATTAAATAACAGTCCGGATGCCATATTTTTTAAAGACGGTGAAGGGCGTTGGCTCGAAGCAAATAATGTCGGTCTGAAATTGTTCAGGCTTGACGGACAAGAGTATCGTTGCAAAACAGACACGGAACTTGCTAAACTTGTTCCCGAATTTGCAGAAGTTTTCAAAGCCTGCGCCGAGTCCGACAAAGTAACTTGGAATCGCGGAACTCCAACCAATACCCTCGAATATATCCCGACTACGGACGGCAAAACTCTGATTTATGAAGTCATAAAAGTGCCCTTATTTAATGCAGACGGCAGTCGCAGATTACTCGTTATTACAGGCAGAGACAGCACAGAGCGCGAAACCGCCGCTGAAATTATGCAAAAAAAGAACGACGAGTACTACGCCCTCTACGAGGAGCACAAAAACCAAAACGAAGTGCTCACCAATGCCATTGTGAGAGCGGAACAAAGCGACAGATTAAAAAACGAATTTCTCCACAATATGTCGCACGAAATACGTACACCGTTAAACGGAATTCTCGGATTCTCGCAACTACTTACTATGCAAGATATTACCGAAGATAAACGAAAGGGATATGTCGGGATAATTCAAAACAGCGGAAAACAACTGCTCCGTATCATTGATGATATTCTCGAAGTTTCGCGCTTGGAAACCAAACAAACAGAAGTCATTATCCGTCCGTTTAATATCAATTTGATGCTCATGCGCCTGTTTGCGCAGTTTGATATAACCTCTCGAGAAAAAAAAATCCCGCTATATCTAAACAAAACACTTGAAGACCACCTCGCCGTTATTGAGAGTGACGAAGATAAACTTTCAAAAATATTAACCCATGTGCTTGACAATGCCTTCAAATTTACTCATACCGGCTATGTTGAATTAGGCTATGTTATAAACGGGTCAATGATAGAGTTTTATGTAAGAGATACCGGTGTGGGCATCAAAAAAGAAAAACAGCATGTTATATTTGAACGTTTTGCGCAGGAAGAAGACCAGCTTTCCCGAACGTACGGCGGCTTAGGTTTGGGGTTATCCATAGCTTTGGAACATGCAAAATTGCTCAGAGGCGATATTAGTTTTGTGTCGGAAAAAGGACAGGGCAGCACATTTTTTGTTGCCGTACCGCACCTCACAAATTTTGACGATTTTGAATCGGAGTTTGAATCCTCAAAACCGGAGCAAAACTCTGTTGTTGATCGCGTGATATTGATTGCCGAAGACGAAGAAATCAATTTCTTGTATCTGGAAGCATTACTATCCGAGCTAAAACCAACCCTCAAACTTAAACATGTAAGAGACGGCAGAGACGCAATTAATTATATCGAACTAAATAATCCGTGCGACGTAGTTTTGATGGATATTAAAATGCCCCATGTAAACGGTTACGAAGCGACAAAAGCGATAAAAAGCCTAAATCCGAATCTGCCGGTTATCATGCAAACAGCATATTCATCCGGAGACGACCGACTGCGTGCACATCTTGCCGGAGCAGACGATTTTATTTCAAAACCGATAGACTCGCAAGAGTTAATTACATTGATTTACAAATATTTACCAAATCTTAAAAATTTAACGCACACAAATCTGAAATAAAAAGGCATTTTTTTAGGTTCGTTCAAAAATAAACTTTAATTTAGCAGTCAATTATTTAACCTCAAATACATAAAATCATGCCACGAATAGTTACAGGTGCTTGCATAGGTAAAAAACACGGCGATTGCGCCGAAGTATGTCCGACCGAATGTTTTTTCGACCTCGGAGATATGTTGGTTATCAACCCCGATGATTGTATTGATTGCGCTGCATGCGAAGATGCGTGCCCTGAAAATGCAATTTTCGCCGATGACGAATCCGATGCAAAGTGGATTAAAATTAATGCTGAAGCAGATTTCGGAAGTTTAAAACAAATTTTCTCGAAAGACGACATCGTTCGTTAATTTTATTGTTAAAAATTGAAATGCCGTGCAAATTGTGCGGCATTTTTTTTATTTGCCGTGCAACATTTTCAGAAAAAAAACAGTCTATTTTAAAACCAAACAGATTAATTCGATGAAATCAGTCGCTGTATTGTTTTATTTTTTAGGCATAACCCTCATACTTAATGCACAACGCCAAACCGATAATTGGTATTTTGGCGAACGAGCGGGCATCAGTTTCAGAACCGGAAACCCGATACCCTTGTACGACGGGGCTTTTGAAAACTGGGAAGGCTCTGCGGTTATCTCTGATTCATTAGGTAATTTGCTCTTTTATACCAACGGCGTAACTGTCTGGAACGCAGCTCACGATACGATGCAAAACGGAGACGGATTAAAAGGCTCCTACTCTTCTACCCAATCAGCACTTATTGTTCCTAAACCCTTATCCTCAAATTTATACTATATTTTCACAACCGATGACATTGAACATATTAACAATGTAGTCTATCATGACGGATTGAAATACAGCATCGTTGATATGAACCAAGATAACGGTTTGGGTGCAATTGTCGAAAAAAATAAAGGTCTGCGAGATTCTGTAAGTGAGAAGGTTACAGCCGTGCGCCACGCCAACGGACGAGATGTGTGGGTGATTACTCACGAATGGAACACCGATAAATTTTACACATGGTTGATTACTGCCGAAGGAATCAAGCCTCCCGTCATAAGTGCTGTCGGGACAGCGCATAACCATGTTGAAGAATATTTTTTCATCAACAATATCGGATACATGAAAGCCTCGCCGGACGGCAGCAAATTGGCACTGATTCTTAAGCGCGCCATGTTGGGCGAGATTTTTGATTTCAATACCGCAACGGGCGTAATTTCAAACCCGATAACCCTCGAACTCGAACATTCGCCTTACGGCGTTGAATTTTCACCTGACTTGAGCAAACTTTATGTAAGTGATAATAACGAACTGTATCAGTACAATTTACAAGCCGGGACACTTGAGGATATTCAAAATTCGGCTATAAAACTCTATACTGCAAACCATTATATCGGAGCAATACAAACCGCTCAAGACGGAAAATTATATGTTGCAATGCACGAGCAAGGCTGGGTCGGCGTCATTTCTCAACCGGATTCACTCGGCGAATTTTGTAATTTTGAACCCGAAGGTGTATTTTTGGATGGTCGGATTTGTTTGCTCGGATTACCGAATTTTATTCAAACATGGTTCAACTCCCAACCCATTCGTGTTGAACCCGGTTGTGTGGGTGAAGCTACCAATTTTTTCATGCGAAACACCCCGAATTCAGATTCTGTTCAGTGGAGTTTTGACGACCCCGAATCCGGCCCTTTAAACATCAGTTCTCAAATCCAACCAAGCCATGTTTATTCCGCTCCGGGGGCATATCACGTAGAGCTTACGAACTGGTTTGGAGGTGTTTCCGAATTATTTTCGTACTTGTTTTATATCGAAGGAGTACCACAGACAAATATTGGAAACGACACCATACTTTGCGGCGCAACATCTTATTTGATTGATGCTTACAATCCTCATTACAGTTATATTTGGCAAGATAATTCGACCGATTCTGTTTTCATTGCAACCGAAACAGGTAAATATTATGTTAATGTTCGGGATATTTATACAGGGTGCTCTGTTACAGATACTTTACTGGTGAAATTTGCTCAAATTCCGGAAATTAACTTAGGAAATGATACAAGTTTTTGTGAAAATTCCACATTTCGTTTAGTCTCACCCCTTGAAAACTGTACCTTTCGTTGGCAGGACAATTCCGCCGACTCTGTTTTTATTGCTCAAGACATCGGAAGCTATTTCCTTGAAGTTAAAACGCAGGATAATTGCACAAACACCGATACGATTCATTTGACACACAAATATTTACCTCGTTTCAATTTGGGATTCGATACTATTATTTGTGAGAATGACACCTATACAAAACATATTGAATTTGAATTATCCGATGTAGAAATCACTTGGGTGCACTCGGCGCATCAAGATACAACTTTTGATTTTGACTATGTATTTTTTGAACCTGATAACGTGATAGTTACAACAAAAAACCAATGTGGGGAAATAACCGATACGCTTGCGGTAGGAACAAAATATTGCGGCGAAATTCAAATCCCGAATGTATTTACCCCGGACGGTTCCGGACAAAATGAATCATTTTATATTGAAGGAATAGAATCGCTTACATGCAGTCTTTTTGTTTATAACCGTTGGGGAAATTTGGTTTATGAATCGCAACATTATACAAATAACTGGACAGCAATAAATTGCAGTTCAGGCGTTTACTACTATGTTCTCTCTTGTTCAGAAAAAAACATGTCCTACACCGGCTTTGTTCATGTTTTTAAATAATGATTGTAAGAAAACGAATAAACAGTGTCTGTAAGAAAACGTATAAATACTTGATTTTATGTCAATTATACTCTTTTCTCCAATCGAAAGTATTGTCATATAGTAGTCAAAAATAGTCATTAAGTAGTCATTCGTAGTTTTTTATTTAGTTTCAATCGAATTCCTACAAAATTTCAACAGAATATCTCAAAACATTCAAACGAAATTTCGCTATATTGTATAAATTTCAACAAGTTATGAGTTTTCTTACTTCGACAGCCCATAAACAAAAAATCCA
>DYOJ01000687.1 GCA_020720705.1 Acetofilamentum sp. | reverse complement strand
AAGATTATTTCATAATTTCCTGTAACAAATCCGGTGTGATATTCAGATTTTGAATATGCTCGGCATTTTGCGCTAACTCTCGGAAAGCGAGTGCAATATCATTTTTAGCTGAATTTGAATCTCGGTTTAGTGCCGACAAAATGCGCCAGTCCATGAATTTGTAAGGTTCTAATTTAGCTTTCAAGGTGTAACGCATGGTATCTGCTTCTCGCAGTTCGTTGTCGGTTTTAAAAGCCAGCAATGCTTTTCGTTTTTGCTCGGCGGCAATATCAGCTTCCAAACGCATTTCGCGGAGTTTACGTTTGTTTTCTTCTTCCATTTGTTCTTTTTCCATGCGTTTTTCTGCAATTTGCTTTTGCTTTTCCTGTACGGCAATCTCGGTGTTCAGCTCGCTTTCTTTAATTTTTCGTTCCTGTTCAACGGCAAAATTTCGGCGTACGTACACCGCAGCATCAGCTTCTTGTTGCAGCGCTTCTCGAGTTGCGGTTTCGAGGGCTTTTGCCATGTGAGGTTGAGGTTTAACAGCGGTAATATTGACACTCATGATGCTGACTCCCAGCGTAATGACGGCTTCGGATACAGCTAATCCGTTACGGATTTGCTCCTCTATTTTTTTAGCATTGGTAATAGTTGCTCTCAAATCCAGACTTTGGATATATGAGGTTGTTGCGGTTTGTGCTTCGTTGATAATGCGTTGCTTGAGTTTTTCGCCGTCATCGGATTTCAATTTTCCGTTTGTATCCGCCGTAAAGTCAAGCAGTTCGGCAAGTTTTTTCGGATTGTCTATTTTGTAGGTAATTTGCCCTTGCACGGATACGGTTTGAAAATCGGACGTGGCTTCGTTAAAAATAAACTGTACATCGTTGCTGCCCATCGGAATGGCAACAATGGACGAGTTTAATGTGTTGTAATAGAACGATAAAGCCTTTCCTTCTTTTTTAATTTTTCCGCTTTTGTAATGGATGACATACGTCATGGCATCAAACTTAATATATCTTATTCCGAACATAACTGTTATATTTTGAAAGTGATTTTTTTTTTGTGATATTTGAAATTTGGGCTTAAAGATATAAATGTTATATCTTTTCAAAAATATTATTTGGCAATGCAGGCAAAAACTATAATTTCGCACGAAAAATTATTTGATTATGACACACTTGAATATTGGCGACCGCGTTGATTTGTCGCAACTGACAAACAAAGATTTGAAAGGGAAAAAGTTGATACTCTATTTTTATCCGAAAGACAATACGCCCGGTTGTACTGCCGAAGCCTGTAATTTGCGAGATAATTATTTTATGCTTCAAAATGAAGGTTTTGAGGTGGTAGGTGTAAGTCCGGACTCGGAAAAATCTCACGATAATTTTAAGACAAAATTCGAGTTGCCTTTTGAGCTGATTGCAGATACAGAAAAAAATGTTTTGCAACAATTCGGTGTGTGGGGCGAGAAAAAAAACTACGGAAAAACCTACATGGGAGTCAATCGTATGACCTTCATAATCAATTCGGACGGTGTGATAGAACACATTATAAAGAAAGTAGAAACCAAAACACACAGCGAACAAATACTGAAACTCGTTAAGGGGTAGCATGTTCGAGTTGTCGGTCGGATTTGTGAGAAATTAAACACTTGAATTTTCTTAGAAACGGAAAAAACAAACGATATTTGCGGTTTGTAATTTTGATA
>DYOJ01000686.1 GCA_020720705.1 Acetofilamentum sp. | reverse complement strand
AAATGGAAACAATCCTCGGCATTGAACACAACAAACGCTCAAACCGGTGCAACTCTCACAAGCCATCAAACCCACACTATTGAATGGAATTGCACGGACAACAGCGGTAACGTACTGCCTGACGATTATCAATTTTGGGTGGAATTTACCGAAGATGAAGCTCAGGGTCCGTTTACAAGTTATACGTTTACCAAAGGCACTGCGCCTGTAAACACAAACTTTGCAAACCTAACAAACTTTACTAACGTTTCCATTGTCTATACATCAGATAACACTGCTGTTGAGTCTATTGAAACGCCTGAGGCAGAAGTTATTAACAACAGCAATGCACGATTAACCATGTTTCGTGTGCCGACTGTGCCAGCCGACAATGCCTTGTTGCAAATTTACGATATAAACGGTCGTAAAGTATATGAAACACAGAACATTATAGACAACGGCGAACTGCGAACCTTCCAATGGGTGGCAAAAGATGCAGACAAAGCAAAAATCTACGTCTATCGGCTCGAAAACGGGGCAGTGGTTTACAAGGGAAAGTTCTATAAATCAATACGATAACTTTGAAAACACTCTTTCTTATATTGCTTGCCTTTCCGCTTTCGATTTCGGCACAAATGAAGCATCGAACAGAGGTTCTGCTGCTTATGGGCTCACGTTTTGAAATTACGCCTTATGCCGAAACTGACAGTTTAGTCGAAGCCGGAATCACTGCCGCAATTGCTGAAACACAGCGCATTGAAGCATTCCTGTCCGAATGGATACCCGAAAGTGCGGTGTCTGAAATCAATCGAAATGCTGGTCTCAAGCCCGTAAAAATTACCGATGAATTGTTCGGGATTATTGCGCGCTCAAAAAAGGTTTCGGAACTTACGGACGGTGCTTTTGACATTTCATGGGCGGCTGCACGCAACGTTTGGAAATTCGACGGCTCAATGACCGAGTTTCCGGAGGCACACGTTACCGATTCGCTGAAAAAATTGATAAATTACAAAAATATCGAACTAAACGAAGCTGATAAAACCGTTTTTTTGAAAGAAAAAGGTATGGCAATCGGTTTCGGAGCTATCGGAAAAGGCTATGCTGCAAATCGTTGCAAAATTGTTATGCAACAATTGGGAATACAAAACGGCATTGTCATTGCAGGCGGCGACCTCACGGCTTGGGGCAAACCCGACGGGAAGCCTTACTGGTCAATCGGAATTGCCGACCCGCTAAACCCCGAAAAAGCGCGAGCTTGGTTCAATACGCCTTCGGGGGCAGTCGTAACTTCGGGCAACTATGAACATTTTACAATGTTTAACGGTATTCATTATGCACACATTATCAACCCGGTAACTGCTTTACCCGTAGAAAACAAGCTGCGTAGTGTTACTATCGTTTGTCCGGATGCCGAACTTGCCGATGCCCTCGCGACCTCCGTGTTCGTTATGGGAATTTCAAACGGACTTGCGCTCGTCAATCAACTCAAAGGTGTTGAATGTGTGATAATTGACGGCGAATTGAGATTTCACACCTCCGCCGGGCTGAATCTTGAATACCCTACGACAACAAAACTCGATAACCGAACGATTTTTACAATTAAAAATTAGCGTGAGCTACGTTGTTCAACGTGTTTTGCAAAAAGTTAATTTCAAAATTTGATAGGTCGAAATTTCAAGAAATTTGATTATCTTTGCTAAATAAAAATA
>DYOJ01000075.1:4987-9365 GCA_020720705.1 Acetofilamentum sp. | reverse complement strand
TATTTAACCGCCTTTGCCATTGGTATCTTTACGGGAAAAAATCAAGAGTCAATCATACAATCATTTGACAAACAATGGATATACATTGTTCCGATTGTCGGTTTGTTATTGATATTCATGTTTTACATTATCGGCACTTCGACTCAAAAAGTCGGCATCGGTATGACAACAGTGGCTTCAAAAATGTCAGCAGTTATACCCATCTTATTTTCAATACTTTACTATCACGAAAGCATAGGAATGTTGAAAATTGCAGGGATAATCTTGGCTTTGGTCTCTATATTTTTTGCAGTTTATACTAAAAATGATACTCCGGATGAACAGAAAAAAATGCTGCTGCCTATAACTTTGTTTTTGGGTGCCGGACTTTTGGATGCTGTTATAAAATTAGCCCAAACAGACTTTGTTCAGAGCCAAGACACTGCTCTTTTCACCGGTTTATCTTTCGGAGCAGCAGGCATTATCGGAGTTGTTGTAAGTTTTTTTACAAAATTGAAAATCAAGGAGTTAATTTCTGTTCAGACCATCATTTCCGGAGTGATTATAGGACTTGCAAATTTTGGGTCTATGTATTTTTTAATATCAGCCTTAAATTACGGAAAATTAGACAGTTCGGTTGTTTACGGTATCAATAATGTCAGTATTGTTGTGCTTTCATTTATACTCGCCTTATTCATTTTTAAAGAAAAATTTTCTGTTTTAAATAAAACCGGACTTGTTTTAGCTTTTCTATCCGTCATCTTGCTTATTTTTGCATGATTTTATATCAAATACAACTTTACGAAGTTTAGCTTGTTAAGTAAAACGTAACGAATCGGCTTTCTATACTTTTAACGGTTTACGGTTGAGAGTTAAGTTTCTTTCAAATATCTCATTGTAAAGTATTTAATGCTGTTCGTAATCTTGATTTTTTTCGGAAATTTGTACAGACAATCAACTATAAACTTAAACCGTATTAAATTATATTTATGCAATATTCTGAAATTTTTGAAATCACAAAAAAATATCTCGCAGAAGAAAACTTTGGCGAAGCACTGAATTTTTTAAAAACCATACAAAAAACAGAGGGTTCAAACGATGAAATTGAATCCCTGATTGACCAGATTCAAATATCTGCAAACTACTTAAATCGAGATATTTACGCCAGCACAAATTTGGATATGGACCCTTGGTTTTCATAATTTTCGGAAAAATGTGTAAAAAAATCAAGTAAAGTAAGGTTAAAACAGTTAAATTATATTTACTTTCGCGCCTTGTATTAACCAATCCGAAACGGATGTAATAATTTTAAAATGAAGAAATTAAGTTATCTATTATTAGTGGGCATCATTGCCCTGACGACTTCGTGCGGCTCAAACGAAACAAAAAACGAAGACAGCACCGGCGAAGCAAAAATAAACGAGGCAACTGATGCCGGAAAAACAAGCGAAACCACACCGGACACAAGCTCAGAAACATCCGGCGATAAACGATTCACCTTAGAACAAGGTATGATTGAGTATGAGATGAATTTAGTTGTTGCAACTATGAATATGACGACCTATTTCAAAGATTACGGTGCGGTGCAAGCCTCTGTAATGAAAGCCGAAATGATGGGCGAAAAAACAGATGACCGTGAATTGCAAAAAAACGGAGACCATTATCGTTTCAACATGCTTGAAAAAACCGGCAACAAAATTATCATGGACAATAAGGAGATAGACCCGCTTGAACTGAATTTCAGCAACTTGAGTTCGGAAGCAAGAACAAAATACAAAATTAAGGATTTCCCGAACGAAAAATATTTAGACAAAGATTGCAAAGTGATGACTTTTGAAGCGGAAGGCGGAACAAGCAAAATTTGGGTTTGGAAAGGTATTCCGCTGAAAATGACGGTTTCTGCTTCGGGAATGAATTTTGACATGCTCACAGCTACCAAAATTTCCGAAACACCTACATTCCCTGCTGACATTTTTGAAATACCCAAAGGTTTCAAAATCACAGAAGTAAAAGCATCCGAGATGATGCCGGACGAAATGTAGTCCGCAAATTGACATAAATTTTAAAATCCCGAATATGAACACCGTGCTTTACATCGGACTCGTATTCGGGATTTTCTATTTTATGATTTTAACAATTTTTGCAACTGCTTTTCTACTTCAAAAACATAAGCAGAACGAATGTAAAAATATTGATTTTGAGGGAATTGTATCAGTTATTATTCCTTATAAAAATGAGGCGGAACACTTATGGTCGGTTACCGAAAGTCTGATAAACCAAAGTTTGGATAAATCAAAATACGAATTAATATTTGTAAACGACAATAGTACCGACAACGGAAAACAAATCCTCGAACAATATTTCGGACACATCAGGAATGTGAAACTTATTGATAATCAATACAAAACCGGTAAAAAATTTGCTATCCGCACAGGCATTGAACATGCCGCAGGAACACTAATCGTTACGACGGATGCCGATTCGATTTCCAACGCTGAAAGATTGGCTGAAGTACTCGAATTTTATCGAAAATATCGCCCAAAAATGATTATTTTGCCTGTATTTATGTCAGGCAGAAACCGTTTTGAAAAAATGCAAGCTCTTGATTTTTTGAGCCTTACAGCATCCGGTTACGGAGCAGCCGCACTCGGCAGACCGATATTATGCAACGGAGCGAATTTAGCTTTTGAAAAATCCGTATTTTGGGAATTTCAAAACCAATACAGGTACGACATCCCCTCCGGCGATGATGTATTTTTGTTGCATGCCGTAAAAAAGAAATATCGAAAACAAATCAAATTTCTTAACTCCAAAACGGCTTCCGTAACTTGTGCCGCCGAACCGACTTTGACAAAACTCATTGCTCAACGCACTCGATGGTCAGCAAAAAGTAAGCATTTTATAGATTTTGATACAATAATTACTGCTTTTATCGTCTTGATAATCAATGCGTACATTCCAATTTTGATTAGCTTATCTGTTTGGATGCTTAATGCAAAACTATTGTTGCCTTTGGTTTTCAAATTATTTGCTGACGCACTTTTTTTGTTCATTTTTGCAAAACGGTACCAACAAACAGACTTACTTAAAGTGTTGATTCCCACTTGGTTTGTAAGTCCGATATTTAACCTGTATATTGCCTTGCGGGGTATGTTTAAGCCTTAGGTTTTGGCTTACGTTTCGTTGGTTTTCTCCCGCCGGGTTTAGCACCGTATCCGCGTTTACGTTCCGGATTCCACACGGGAGATTCACCGAGTTCTGCGGGCACTTTCAGTTTAATAATTGAACTTTCAATTAATTTTTCTATATCTGCAAATCGCGACATATCTGCCTCATTTACAAGTGTAATGGCAACACCTTCGGTCTCAGCGCGAGCCGTACGCCCAACCCTGTGTACGTAGTCTTCGGCATCGCCGGGCACATCGTAATTGAACACCAAATTGATGTCTTTCACGTCAATACCTCGGCTGAGAACATCTGTTGCAATGAGCATCCGAATTTTTCGATTCCGAAAATTCAACAACACACGCTCTCGCTCGTCCTGCTCCAAATCGGAGGATATTCCGGTACAATTGTAACCTTTTGCCTTTAAATCTCGAACAATTTGACTAACTTTCGCTTTTGTCGAAGTGAATATTATGATGCTTTTAAGATAATCCTTACCATCTAACAAATTGTGTATCAGATTGTTTTTTTGAGCATCGTGAACCAGATATGCAGCTTGCAATACCCCTTCGGCAGGTTTTGAGAGTTCGAGTGCAATTTCGGCAGGATTTTTCAAGATTTTTTGCGCCATGTCCTTAATTTTCAGTGGCATGGTGGCACTAAACATCAACGTTTGACGTTCGGCGGGCAAAAAACTGACGATTTTCATAATATCGTCGTAAAAACCGATATCAAGCATACGGTCAGCTTCATCCAAAACCAGATACTGAAGTTTGTCAAACTTTACGTAGCCCATGTTCAAATGCGAAATCAATTTTCCCGGCGTGGCAATAATGATGTCGGCACCGTGCATGAGTGCAATTTTTTGTTGCTCCCATTCCGAGCCGTCTCCTCCGCCGTAAACCGGAATCGAACTTACGGGCGCAAAATACGCAAAGCCCTGAATTTGACTGTCAATTTGCAAAGCCAGCTCGCGTGTGGGCACAAGCACAAGCGTGCTGGTAGAACCGTCTGCTTTACCGATTAGTTTATTCAAAATCGGCAAAATAAATGCTGCCGTTTTTCCGGTTCCGGTTTGTGCCGAACCGATTAAGTCTCTGTTTTGCAATATCAACGGGATAGCTTGCTCTTGTATCGGAGTTGCATTTTCGTACCCCATGTAGCCAATTGCTTCAATAATAGCGTCTTCTAATTGTAATTCTTTGAAAGTCATAAAAAAATATAATCTGCAAAA
>DYOJ01000075.1:0-4887 GCA_020720705.1 Acetofilamentum sp. | reverse complement strand
AGAAAAGATGAAAATGATCATCAGTATCCTGTTTTCGATAATTGTAATAAATGGTTCGGCACAAAATCTTGAAACACAAATATCGCAAACAAAAAATGAAATCGGCGTTTACGAACAAAAACTGGCAACCTTAGAAAAGCAACTAACAGCGTTAAAACTCTCAAAAGTATCATCCGACATCAAAACACAAATGTTGCCAAGCCTCGCAAGCGGAGATATTGTAACTTTTCACACTGCTATGGCGTTGTGTTACAGCGATGAACACGAACAAGCCAAGTGGGTGGCACACATAATTATGCCGGATATAATCGGCGGAAAGTTGAACCGGACCAACGATTTTCGTCCGGATTCACTCGTTGCAAGCGGAACTGCCGACAAAGACGATTATTGGGATACAGGCTACGACAGAGGACACTTGGCGCCGTCGGCAGATTTTCGATGGAATTTGAAAGCCATGAGCGAATCCTACTACTATTCCAACATGTCGCCTCAACGTCCGGAACTAAATCGCGAAAGCTGGGCAGAACTCGAGAATCTGTTACGCGAGTACGTTCAGGCACGCAACGAGCCGCTGTATGTTTACACCGGTCCGATTTTGAAATCCGGTTTGCCGACTATCGGTAAAACCACAAAAGTTTCGATTCCGGAAAAATATTACAAAATTGCCTATGATATTACAGGCGACACAGTTACGGCTATCGGTTTTTTGTATGATAATGCCAACTGCCCTAATCCTACCCTAAGCTACGCCGTTCCGATTGACGATATTGAAAAATTGACAGGAATAGATTTTTTCCCAAGCCTGTCGGATGAGTTAGAATCAAAATTAGAAGCCTCGTTTACGCCGGAATATTGGCAAATCGGAAAAGAAAAAGGCAATGTTTTACCCATTCATCGGAATCATTTACCCGAAGGCACAATAAATTCGATAATGGCACAATCCTACTACGACAAACGTGCAACTGTATGTGGTACAGTTGTTTCCATAACAGAAAGTAAAGCCGGAAATGTATTTATCAATTTTGACCAGAAATTTCCGGATCAATTATTTTGGGCGACAATTTGGTCGAGTGAGCGGGTTAATTTCAGTTACAATATTGAGGAAACACTTATAAATCAGCGAGTATGTGTTACAGGTGTTGTTAAAGAAAAATACGGAAAACCAAGTATGAGTATTTCAAACGGAGAATCCGTAATATTTATGGAAGATGAGAATTGAAATATACTTTGATTGGTTGATTTTTTGATGTGCTGATAGGCTGATAGCTTTTATTTTTAAAATAGTTTTACAATTTATAAATCGCAATTTATGACCGTGTTAGAATATATTGTTGAGTCCACTCCGAAAAGTATTTTTGGCAAAATTATACCGAATCCAATATTTTTTAAATTATTTATTTTCAATAAGTTACAATAATGACAAATCGATATAATTCGTGAATTAGTGGTCAATTTCGACTTTTCGGAGTGGACTCTTATATGCTGTCCTCTAAAATCAAACAAAATATTGATATAAATTAATTTCAAATATTGTAATCTTATTTGGAATACAAAAACAGAAATATATGGACTATAAAAAAGCACAGGAAGCTATTAAACAAGCAGATGCAGTGATAATTCATACAGGCGCAGGCATGGGTGTTGATTCCGGATTGCCGGATTTTCGCGGAAATTCCGGATTCTGGAAAGAATATCCTGCCATAAAAAATCTGGGGTTATCGTTTGAGCAAATGGCAAATCCGCATTGGTTTGAAAAACGACCGGAACTTGCATGGGCGTTCTACGGACACCGCCTGAATTTGTACCGACAAACCAAACCACATGCCGGCTTTTCAATCCTCAAAAACCTTGTGGCACAGAAATCTCTCGGCGGTTTCATTTTTACGTCAAACGTGGACGGACAATTTCAAAAATCCGGATTTTCCGATGATATTGTTGAAGAAGTGCATGGTTCAATTCATCATTTTCAGTGCACGACGCCATGTTCGTCAAAAATATGGGACGCTTCAAGTGAGAGTTTAAATATTGATTTACAGACATTTACGGCATCGAATCCTTTACCCGTTTGTCCTCATTGCGGCGCACTTGCACGTCCGAATATTTTAATGTTCGGCGATTGGAATTGGTTACCCGGACGCTCGGACGAACAATCCTTACGCTATGATAGCTACTTGAAAAAACTGTTGAACGAAAAAGCAAAAGCAGTAATACTCGAAATTGGTGCAGGAACTGCCATCAGCACTGTTCGGCGTAAGTCCGAACGAGTTGCGGACATGCTCGGCGCACCGCTCATTCGTATCAATCCGCGCGACTTTCAAATTCCGGAACGTATCAAGGGTTTTGAAATTCCGCTGGGAGGTTTGGACGGCATTTTGGCAATAACTTAAAAAAAAATTGCAACATTCCGGATTTTTCAGACCTTTGTTATCTGTAATACTTCAATAGATATAAGACAAAAGACGTGAGATGCAAGACGTAAATCGTTTGATGCCAACAAGTTACAATGTATAACCGTAAATTACAGATTTTACAGATTAATGTTCAGTCAATCAATATCTTACAAAAATCTCTCATAAAATTATACCCACAACTGTAAACCGTAAACAAGAAAGCAACAGCACGTTACGCAATAAAGATTTTCGGAATGTAAATGATAAACAAATAATTTTTATTTTTGCACTAAAAATTGGGTTTTAGGAATGAAAAAACATCAAACGAAATTTTAAAAAATAATTGAAATGCATAATAAAAATGTTTTGTTATAGCTACAAGTGATGTTGTTCTTATTAATTTTCATTTTATTTTTGGATTTTAACTCTAAAAACACGATATTTGTGAAAAATTCACAAATAATAACTATACAGTATGATTTTAGAATTCACAACCGCCAATTTTAAGTCCTTTAAGACAATTCAAACCTTTACAATGAGGGCGGCAAATATTTCGTCCAAATACAAGGAAATAGATACGAATAATGTAATATCTATAACAGAAAAAATAAAAATTTTAAAAAGCAAAGCTATCTATGGGGCTAATGCAAGTGGAAAGAGCAATTTAGTATCAGCACTCTTTGCGTATATTATGATTGTTAAGAACTCGGTAAAAGAAGAGAAAATTTTAAAGAAAATAATAAAAAAATATGAACTTTCATTTGAGAATACTGAAATACCGACCTTTTTCCAATTGATTTTTGCAATAAAAAATGATGATAATGTTAATATAATTTATAGGTATGGTTTTGAAATATTTGAAAATAAAATAATTTCGGAATGGTTATTTGGTGTTCCCAAAAAAGTTGAAGTACAATACTTTATAAGGGAAGGGATGAATGTAAAAGTTAATGAAAGAGTTTTCAAAGAAGCAAAAAAATTCGAAGACTTGACAAAGTCCGGTGATAGTGACATTTTTAGAACTAATTCATTATTTTTAAGTGCGGTTTCGAGTATGGGAGGATCATTTGCAAAATCAATTGTTAATGCAATTTCAATAATCAATATCCTTTCCGGTATAGATGATCCTATTATTAGAGAGTTCGCAAGTGAAAATATTGAAATTGAAGAAAATAAAAATGAAATATTAGGATTGTTGCGTGCTGCCGATTTTGGTATTGAAGATATTGGTAAATTAAGTAAAGAAGAAGAATTTCCAATAGAAGAAATGCCTTTAGAATTAAGAGAACTTCTAAAATCCGGTAATTTCAAAAAAACTACAAATTTTTACACAAAAAGGTGCAAATTCAGAGATAATGAAAAAATTGAAGATATTGCTGTAGATTTTGATGAATGGGAATCCGAAGGTACAAAAAAGTTTTTCTATTTAAGTCCATTGCTAATTAGGACACTGAAAGAAGGACGAACTTTAATAATTGATGAATTCGATGCGAGACTACATCCATTATTGACAAAAAAAATTGTCAATTTATTTAATTCAAATTTAACAAACAGTAAAAATGCCCAATTAATATTTGTAACTCATGATACCAATTTACTAAAACAAAATTTATTGAGACGAGATCAAATTTGTTTTATTGATAAAGATAAGTATGGGAATTCTACTTTAAAAACGCTTATTGAAATTAAAGGAGTTCGAAATGATTCATCAATTGATAAAGAATATATTCAAGGTAAATTTGGAGCTGTCCCTTTTTTAGATAATATTGATAAAAAATTCACACAATTAATGTATGAGTAATAAACCAATGAAAAAGGGAGATATTAATGCTCCGTGGAACAGGAGAAATTTATCCCATCAATCTTATAAAATAAATTCGATTCCAATGATAGATTCTTTTTTAATTATTTGCGAGGGAGCGAATACCGAGCCAAAATATTTTGAATCATTTCCTGTTCCAAGTAAATTAGTAAAAACAATTGGATTGGGAATGAGTAAAACAGCTTTGGTTAATAAGGCAATTAAACTTTCAAAAGAAGATGAATATAAAGGGCGCAAAGTTTGGTGTGTATTTGATTTTGATATTAAAAGAGATCAGAATGGGCAAGAAGCTGATTATAATAATGCTATCCAATTAGCAATATCAAAAGGGTTTGAAGTTGCTTATTCAAATGATTCGTTTGAATTATGGTTTGTTTTGCATTACAGATATATTGATACACAATTAACGAGAAAAGAATATTTTAAAATTTTAAATACATTATGGCAAATTAATGATTATGAGGAAGAAGGTAAAAAACTAACTTTTTGTCAATCAATTTATGAAAGGTTAGAAAAAGACTCAAATGCAAACCAAGAGAGAGCGATTGAAAGAGCGAAGTTATTACATAAGCAATTTGAACGTTTACCATATTCCGAAAAAAATCCATGTACTACTGTATATGATTTAGTAGAGAAACTCAAATTAGCACAAAAAGATTAAGATTTAATTTCTAT
>DYOJ01000074.1 GCA_020720705.1 Acetofilamentum sp. | reverse complement strand
TTGATGCAAAAATAACTGAATTTTGCTCAGGTCGTATTACTTTTACATTAAATAAATTAAATATGTTCGTATTTTTACTATTTAACAAGAATTATTTGTAAGGAGAAATAAAATAGCGTTTTTTGCGTAAAAATTTAAATATCAACAAATTATCCCAAAAAAAAGCAACAAATATATAAATTATAAGTAGCCTACACTTATCATTCATTAAAAAACAATTACCTTTGTTTGGGTTTTCATAATAGTTATAAAAATGCAAAATTATTCCGCTATAATTCTTGCCGCCGGAAAATCCGAACGTATGTTCTATCCAAAATTGGCGCTATATGCACGCTCGGGTCGTACTTTTGCAGAAGAGCTTGTGTGCAAATACCAAAAGTTTGGCTGTCGAGAAATCATATTAGTTTCAAATGATTACGGTTTTGAAATATTGGACAAACTCAAAGCACAATTTCCGACACAGGTTCGCCGAATTGTGAACAAATTTTCGGACTCTGAAAAATTTTATTCTCTTAAAATCGGTGCGTGTGCTCTGAACGAAATTCATCCGACTTTTGTGCATAATATTGACAATCCGTTTGTTCCGACAGAAGTGTTAGAACAACTTTTGTCAAATTGCCAAAGAGCGCAACGAATTATACCGGTATTCGAAAACACAGGAGGTCATCCGATTTTGGTCTCTGAGGAAATTTTGACCGATTTAAGACATACACATGAACATAATTGTCATTTACGACACTATTTTGAACGATTTACAAGTGCGAGAATCGCCGTAAACACTTCACAAGTTTTACTAAATTTGAATACGAAAAGAGAATATTTAGAATATCTGGCTTACAGTAACTTATCGTCCAATTTCTTGAAGGAGTATCCTTTTTCCGAGAAATAACTTAAGGTAAGGTTGAGGGCAAAAAGCATGTTTTTTTGAGCCTTTAAATTGTCATGGAAAACGATAATTGAGCCGTTACGAGCAAACTTTCGTACATTATCGAAGCAAGACTCCGGACTGATTGTTTTGTCAAAGTCATAGGTTAAAACATCCCACAAAACTACTTTAAAATCAGGCAACAATGCTTGAAGTTGAGTGTTTTTTAATTTTCCGTACGGAGGTCTGAATAATTTGCTGTCAATTAGTTTTGCAGCTTTGTAAACATCGTCAATATATTCCGAAGTTGTTTTTTTAAATCCGTTGAAATGCGAATACGTATGATTTCCTACGGCATGTTTAGCGTCTATGATTTTCTCGTAAACTGCGGGATGTTTACGCACATTGTCTCCGACACAAAAAAACGTAGCTTGCGCATTGTAAAGTTGCAATAGATTAAGGACATTTGGGGTAAGTTCAGGAATCGGACCATCATCGAAAGTAAGATAGATTTCATTCAAATCCGTATTAATTGTCCACGAATAATCGTCAAAAAAACGTTGGATAATTTGTGGAGGCTGCACCAACAAGTGTGCCAATTTTCGATATTTCACAAACCAAATTTTTAGATATTGAACAATAATTTGCTTAATTTTTCAATATTGATGTGTTTTTATCAAATAGTTGCAAATAATTTTATGTTTTATTAAAAAAAAGTGATTTCAAACGATTGCAAATATAATTTTCATTTTTTGTTAATGTAAAAAAATAGACTTGTTCAAATTTGAAATAAATTTAGATTCCTTTTGAATATGTGCCGGGATTTTGGGAATACTCCGGGTCGAGCGAGGCTGCCACAATTCTGACAAAAAAAGTTCCGAGTTCGGTAAGCTCTAAACCTTTGTCATCGAAATTGAGTAAACCATCTCGTGAGAAAGCTTCAAGTTCTTGTTTATCAAATCGAATTGTATTTAAGATATGTTTTACGGATGAACCGATTTTTACTGCCGAATCAGACCAATTTAATTTAAAATTACACATCAAATCGGAAATAACATTTCCTATAACAAATTGGTTTTCAGATATTAAAAGCCATTTATCGTAAGCAAATTCATCTTGGGTAATTTTTTGAATATAGTTGTCCGTATTAGTTGTGTTTTGCAAAAAACCCTTGTGCAATTGGCTGATTGCAGATACGCCGAATGCATAGACTTGCCCGGTGGTTTTACGAGTGCAATAACCTTGGAAATTTCGGTGTAACTCACAAGATTCGAGGGATTTATACAAATCGTCGGAAGGCAAAACAAAATGGTCAAATCCGATTTGTTTGTAGCCTGCATGGGTCAGGATTTTGCGACCGGCAAGAAACATTTGCGTTTTCGTGTCAGCATCGGGTAAATTATATTTTTCGAGAACAAGCTGATGTTTTTTTGCCCAAGGTACATGCGCATAAGAAAATGTAACAAGCCTATCAGGGCGTAAAATGATAGCTTGTGAGATTGTGTGGGCAAAGGATTCGACTGTTTGTCCGGGCAGACCGTAGATAAAATCCAAATTAACAGAACAAGTTTTTGATTGTTCACGAATATACATCATCAAATCTGCAATCGGAATCTTGGAGACATCTCGATTCACTGTTCGCAGAATATTCGGGTCAAAATCCTGAATACCAAGACTGATTCTATTAAAACCGGCATCAATCAATTCGTCAAGATATTGATAATCTAAATGTGCGGGATTACATTCGATTGCAATTTCGGCATGTTCGGAGACCTTGAAAATAGAAAAAATCAGTTCGTTTAAGGAACGAATATCGGCAGACGGAACTGAATTCGGCGTTCCTCCTCCGTAATGTATCTGACTGACTATTCGTGATTTATCCAGTATTTCAGCTACTTTTATGATTTCAATTTTGAGAGCGTCCAAATAGGGTTTCACTTTACTGCCTCTCCCTAAAGGCAAAGCATTGCATCCGCAATAATGACAAATTTTTGCACAAAACGGAATGTGAATATAGATTGCAATCTGTGTAGGCGTTTGAGAATTTGAATCGCTTATCAAATTCAAACCTGAGTTCACATTCGTTAGTTCAACAAAATGATTTGCAGTCGGATAGCTTGTATATCTCGGCACAGGTACGTTGTATTTTTGGATAAGTTCTTTTTGGATAATCATTCAGTATGAATTTTGGAACTGCGTTTATCAATATAAACTAAAAAAGCTATAAGTAAAAGTGTTATAACACTGATGACAGCTTCAATACGAAACAGTCCGGAATATCCGAAAGTCTGTGCAATTTTGCCGCTGAACACCGCAACAAGCATGGAGCTGAGATGTGTCAGGACGATTTGGATTGTAAAATCAGTCCCTTCGCGCCCGGGACGCACATATTCCATAGCACGAGTAAAAATTGCAACCGTCATCAACCCGTAACTTGCCCAAACAAGTGCAATTCCAATGTATAACTGTGTAGTCGAAGGAGTTATATCAGCAAGGTATGAAAAATAGATACCGGCAGATAGCGAAAAAACCGGAAATATACTAAGTGCAAGTCCGGATTGAATTTTTTTAACAATATAACCGCCAAAGATAGAAACGACAGCAGCAATAGACGTTCCGAAAACTCCGGACATTAATCCGATTTGAGCAGTAGAATACGATAAATCAACAAGATATGGCTTTAACATAGATAATATTCCGATAATTCCGGCATAAGCAATCATCAATATCGGAATTTGGAGCAAATTTTTTTTCAAGCCAAAAAATAAAAAAATATCCGCAAATTTAATACGTTCAACTTTGCTTTCAATAAGTGCCGCAGCATGTCTGTACGTCAAGACAGGCGCAACGGCAACCAGCACAAAAAGAGCAAGTAAGCCCATCAAAACTGTCCACCCGAAATAGTGATAGGCTATCAGCAAAACGCCTGTTCCAAGCAATGAACCCACAAAACTACCGGCTGATTGTAAGCTGTTTCCGTACGCACGTTCACGAGGTTTGAGGTTCAGAATTGCAAAAGCATCTGTGGCAATATCCTGCGTTGCCGATGCTGTAAACGCTATCAACATTAGTGCAATAATTAGTTCAAAATCAGTATTTAAGCTAAAAAAACCGATAAAAAGTATGATTAATGCATAAACAAGCTCGGATGCCAAAATCCAAAGTTTAAGCTGACGGTTGGAATGTGCAGTTCCGTCCACAAGGGGTGCCCATAGAAATTTCAGTAACCAAGGAAGTTTTACTAATTGTAACAATCCGATGGACTGCAAGGAAAAATTTTCTTGACGCATGATTACCGGCACAACCGTCGAAAAAAAGCTCATCGGAACCGACTGTGCAATATAAAGGCTGAAAAGTATCGGGTATTTACTAAAATTATTCTCTTTCAAAACAGTTAATATTTAAATACTTAATGAAAGATTCACACCAAATTGCAAGGGTCGTCCGGTTTGCACATATTCATTTTCTAATGCAGAAAAATAAAACGAATGATATTGTGTATTTAATAAATTTCTTCCCCAGACATCAAATTGAAAGCCCTTCTTTATAAAAGATATTTTGGCATCCAAAAGATTGTAAAATTTCTGCATATCAGTGTTTTCTTCGTTCCAATAAATATCACCATTCCCTCTGTAAATCAGATTGATACGAATTTTATCAATGGCTATAAATTTGCAATTGTGCGTGAACGATATTTGTCCGGAAACCGTATGTTTGGGCACATAAGGAATATACATTTCGTTGTAATTCAAATCTTTAAGCGTATCTTCAAAAGAGATGAATTTTGCTTGTGTAAATCCGTAATTAGCAGTAAGTTGCAGCTGTTTTATCGGTTTGTGAGTGAATGTAAATTCAAACCCTTTACTTTCCGATATACCTGCATTTTTCAACATCGAACCGCGCCCGCTGGGAACGGTTTGATAAATTTGTTGCGAAAGCCAATCTATGTAAAATACGGCTATATCAGTGTGGATAGAATTGTTTGCAAACGTTGATTTGACCCCGGCTTCATAGTTCCAACTGTATTCCGGCTCAAAAGTTAAATCTTCGGGGCGTTCAAAAGTTGAATTGTAACCACCTGTTTTATAGCCTTTTGCAACAGTTGCATATACATTATTGTCAAATAAATTATAATTAGCACTTACTTTCGGAAGTATTTGAAAATAAGACCTTTCCGGATATTTTATTGAAGTTACAAATTTTGTTGCTGTTTTTGTTTTAGTTTTGTAGATATAGAAAAGTCTGTCATCTTCACGGTCAAAACGCAGACCTGCCGTAAGTGTAAAATTGTTGATTTTGAGTGTGGACTGATGAAATGCTGCATAACCTTTTGTGCTGTTTGCATGTCTTTTATCAGTGGTAATATTTTTCTCATAGCTATTTACAACTACATGTTTATCAAGATTTTGAATAAAACCGTATCCGCCAAACAGCCATGAATAAATTTTGGTGTTTTTTGAGCGGATAATGAGTTCTTCTGAATACAATTTTTGAGTTTGCTTTTGCACAACAAAATACATTGAATCAGCCGTAAAATCTTGGTCAATGGATTGTATATCATACATATATTGAGTTGATGAGACGGACTGTATTTCGAAATTATCAGTACAATATTTTGCAGTAAACGCATCCGAAAGCATATCGCGGTCGTATTCGCTTTTTTGATTGTAATTAATTTCGGAATCAAACATCAGTGCCGAATCCAATACCGCATAAGGATAGCCTCCTTGTGTGCTGCGGTCGAACGCAAAACTGTTTTCAAATTTAATATCTTTATCATTGAATATCAAACGATTACGTAAGCCATAATTCTGCATCTCATCAACTTTTGTATTATCATAGGCATTTGTATAAAATCCGTCAGCTCGGTTATAATTGCCTGCGAGCGAGACTCCGAATTTCGCTCCGATTTTTTTATAATATCCCAAATTTCCCGAATAATTGCCGTAATTTCCGGCAGATACATTCACTTTTAAGCCCTGAAAATCCATCGGAGATAAGGTTAAAATATTGATTATTCCGCCCATTGTATTTCGTCCGAACAAAGTTCCTTGCGGTCCTCTCAAGACTTCGATTTGTTGTATATCAAAAAAATCGAAAACAAAAGCAGATTTTTCAAAATATGGCACACCATCCACATACATTCCGACTGAAGGCGAATTTATACGCGAGCCGATACCTCTGATATACACCGGAGCTGTAAGTTTTGAGCCGTATTCAGGCATAAAAAAATTAGGAATTTTTGAAGATAAGTCGTTGATAGTATTTACATTATCTCTCGACAAACCGGAAGCTGTCAGCACACTTACCGAGCTTGCCAACTCTCGATATTTAGTTTGTGTTTTCGATGCTCCGATAACAATTTCTTGCATTTCAACCTCGGGTAAGGTATCGTTTTGTGCAATAAGATTTACGCTTAATAATAGGTTTAGTGTCAAAAACAAGTAAAAACGTAATACATTCATCATATTTTTTTTTGCAAATCTAAAAGATATTTTTTACACGGCAAGCCTGTTTTTATAAAAAAAACTCCAAATGTGCATAAATTTTGCGAATTTTCTTTGGAAATTCCGTAAACATTGAATACCTCCGAGAATGTTTTACGTAATCATATCAATTTTTTTCAATATTTTTGCAAAACAGTTAAATAATTTTAAAAAATTACGTAACTTCGCCGGAAAAAAGTATGAAAATTTTATTAATCACTTTTGCATCTCTGTTTTTAATCATGGCTTCTTGTGAAAAAGAAACAGAGGTCGTTCCCAAAAAAGAACCGATGAACGTTCAGACCACATTTTCTGATTTTACGGAATTTAAAGCTAAACTGAACGAATACACGTTAATCGAGGATATTGCTCTGCGAGACTCGGTCATTGAGGTTCTGCTTGATACGCTGAAATCTCACCATCAAATACCTTATGCAGCGGGCGATTCGGTTGCATTTCTTTACTACGGAAAATCTGCAAATGCAGTTGCTTGGGCAGGTGATTTTAACGGTTGGAATGCAACATCCGCCGACTGGCACGGCACTCAACTTAATTCAAGCGGATTATGGATTCTCGAAAAAACGTTTCCGGCAAACGCACGATTGGACTACAAAGTTGTTAAAGACGGGGGAACATGGATGCTCGACCCGCTTAATACACAAATTCAAAACAGCGGATTTGGTCCGAACTCCGAACTTCGGATGCCGACTTGGATATATCCGCCCGAAACCATTTTGGGTGAAGGTGTAAACAGAGGTTCGCTAAGCGATAACATCTTGATAAACAGCACCAACATGGGCTATAATATTCAGTATAAGGTTTACTTGCCGTCCGGTTCCGAAAGCCTTGATAATCTGCCTGTTGTTTATGTTGCGGACGGACACGAATATTCAGACGACAAGCTCGGTGCCGTGAGAATTGTTTTTGATAATTTATTACACGAAGGCAAAATTTCGCCCGTCATATTTGTATTTATTGACCCGCGCAATCCTTCAAATTTGGGTGAAAATCGTAGGGCAAGTGAGTTCAGAAGCAATCCGAATTATGTTAAATTTGTTGCTGAAGAACTTGTACCACAAATAGATGCAACTTATAAAACCGACACTTCCGCTGACAAACGTTGCATCATGGGCACATCCTACGGCGGTTGGAACGCCTCCTACTTTGGGCTGATGCGCTCCGATGTGTTCGGCTTATTATGTATCCACTCGCCGGCTTTTGATGAGAGCATACCCACTGCATATCAGGCAACTGAAAAACTACCCCTAAAAATTTATATGAGCACAGGCACTATCAATGATACTCAAGCGAAGGCATTGTCGCTTAAAGCTGTATTAGATTCAAAATCATATCCTTACATATACAAAGAAGTCCCGGAAGGACACTCATGGGGAAATTGGCGCGCACTGATTGACGAACCATTAATCTATTTTTTCGGTAAAAAATAATAAAATATGAACGCTCACGAACTTGTTAAATTACAATCTGAATTTTTCGCAGCCGACCACACAAAAAGTCTAAAATTCAGACAAGCTAACCTGCTCAAATTTAAGAAATTACTTAAAGACAATGAGCAAAAATTATATGATGCCATCTATGCCGATTTCGGAAAATCCGAATATGAAACTTATGAAACCGAACTCTCATTGGTGTATCACGAACTAAATTCAGCTTTAAAGTATTTACCACAATGGGCTAAAATTCAGAAAGTTACCACAAATCTTGCAAATTTACCCGGTACAAGCAGCATTCATCCCGAACCGCTCGGAACCGTGTTGGTTATCGGGGCATGGAACTACCCTTACCAGCTAAGTTTGATTCCGGCAATATCGGCAATAGCTGCCGGAAACACCGTAATTTTGAAACCAAGCGAGCTTTCGGCGAAAAGCTCGGAAATCATGGCACATCTGATTAATACAAATTTTCCGACTGATTTTTTTCATGTGCAAGAAGGAGGGGTATCGGAGACAGCAGAACTCTTAGAACAAAAATTTGACAAAATATTTTTTACCGGAAGTATTCCTGTCGGAAAAATTGTGTATCAGGCTGCCGCTAAGCATCTTACACCTGTTGTTCTTGAGCTTGGCGGTAAAAGTCCGGTTTTTGTGTTGCCGGATTGCGACTTAAAAATGACTGCGAAACGTATCGTTTGGGGAAAATTTCTCAATGCAGGTCAAACTTGCGTTGCACCTGATTATGTAATTGTACATCAATCTATTAAACAAAAGCTATTGGATGAAATGTCTCGTCTGGTCAGAGAGATTTTCGACATCGGAACAGAACTTAAAGAGAATTATGTGAGAATTATCAATAAAAAACATTACGATAGGTTGATGCAACTCATTGATAATGAAAAAACTATAATCGGAGGTTCAGGCATCGAATCAAAATTACTGATACGCCCGACAATCATGGAAAATATTGATTTTGAACATCCTGTGATGGCAGATGAAATTTTCGGACCTATTTTACCGGTGATAGCATACTCAGACTTAAATTCTGTAATTGTCGAAGTAAAAAAACGCCCAAAACCACTTGCATTATACGTATTCGGAAAAAAAAGCCGTGATATCGAACGAATTCTCACCCGTATTTCTTTCGGAGGCGGAGCTGTCAACGATACTGTTATGCACCTCACTAACAGCAACTTACCATTTGGAGGAGTCGGGTCGAGCGGAACGGGAAATTATCACGGAGAAGCAGGTTTCAAAGCCTTCACACATTATAAAAGTATTCTGGAAAAATCCACGTTGATAGAGCCTCCGCTGAAATATCCGCCCTACAATTCTACCAAACTCACCATACTGAAACGCCTTTTGGAACGTCCTTAGCTTATTTTTAATATGTGTAAATATTGAACCGGCTATTTCCGATTCGCAAACATAACCAAATCAACGCATTGACGATTAAGGAATGAAAAATTAATAATGTATAATGAATAATTTTAAAATAATTGATTATCAATAAGTTAAACATGGAACTATTATAATTTGTTTATAATCCTTTCCTAAACAGTTTAAAAATTTG
>DYOJ01000685.1 GCA_020720705.1 Acetofilamentum sp. | reverse complement strand
GAGCGGAATAAAGAAGGGGAACGTAATACAGGTTCATTCCTTGAAAATGCAATTATTCAATTAGACAGCCTCGATAAAATTTCTAGGATTGAAAACCCAAACCAATTTGGTGCAAACTTACAAGAACAACTTTTCAATGTTGGACTTGAATTAAGTATTACTTGGATAAATCGTATTTTGTTTTTAAAACTCTTAGAAGCACAATTAATTACTTACCACAAGGGCGACAAGTCCTATGAATTTCTAAGTTTCGATAAAATTAAAGATTACGATGATTTAAACAGCTTGTTTTTTCAAGTACTTGCACGCAAGCAAAACGAACGGAACGAAGATGTAAAAGCAGCGTTTTCAAAAGTACCTTATTTGAACAGTTCGCTTTTTGAACCCACAGAAATTGAGCATACAACCCTTTTTATTAGCAATTTACGCAACGATAAAACTTTGCCGATATATTCACAAACCGTTTTAAAAGACAGCACAGGCAAAAAAAGAACAGGAAATATAAATCCGCTTGAATATCTTTTTGAGTTTCTTAACGCTTATGATTTTACGAGCGAAGGCAGCGAAGAAATACAGGAAGATAACAAAACCCTTATCAATGCTTCGGTTCTTGGATTGATTTTCGAGAAAATTAACGGCTACAAAGATGGTTCTTTTTTTACGCCCGGTTTTATTACCATGTATATGAGTCGTGAAACCATCCGCAAAGCTGTAATTCAGAAATTCAACGAAACCAAAAACTGGAATTGTACCGATATCGATTCGCTTTACGATAAAATTGAAGACCGAAAAGAAGCCAACAGAATAATAAACGATTTAAAAATTTGCGACCCTGCCGTTGGTTCAGGTCACTTTTTAGTTTCGGCTCTCAACGAAATCATTTCTATAAAAAACGACCTTAAAATATTACAGGACAGAGATAGCAAACGCTTAAAAGAATATCATTTTGAAGTGGTAAACGATGAATTGATTGTAACCGACGAAGACGGAGAACTTTTCGAGTATAATCCTACAAATAAAGAAAGCCAACGCATACAGGAAACTTTGTTTCACGAAAAGCAGACCATCATCGAAAACTGTTTGTTTGGCGTTGACATTAACCCCAATTCAGTAAAAATCTGCCGTTTGCGTTTGTGGATTGAACTTTTAAAAAACGCTTATTACAAAAATGAAACGGAACTTGAAACCCTACCCAACATTGACATTAACATAAAATGCGGAAACTCATTAATAAGCCGTTTTGCACTCGATGCCGATTTAAAACAGGCATTGAAAAAAAGTGCGAGCAAATGGACCATTGACAGTTACCGCCTTGCGGTTGACACTTACAGAAACGCACAAAACAAAGAGCAAAAACGTGAAATGGAACGGCTCATAAACGAGATTAAAACCAATTTCCGCAGCGAAATTTCGCAAAACGACCCAAAAGCAAAACGGCTTCGTAATCTTAACGGAGAATTATTTACGCTCACAAACCAAGGTCAGCTTTTTGAACTCTCGAAAAAAGAAAAAGACGAATGGAACGCCAAAGTCGCTAAACTAACCACCGAAACCCAAAAGCTGGAAGCCGAGATTGAAGAAATAAAAAGCAACAAAATTTACGAAAACGCTTTTGAATGGCGGTTCGAGTTTCCCGGAGTACTGGACGATAACGGCGATTTTGTAGGCTTTGATGTGGTTATTGGGAATCCGCC
>DYOJ01000073.1 GCA_020720705.1 Acetofilamentum sp. | reverse complement strand
CCGTTTCCGCCGTGCGTATCTATCAAGAATCAAAAAATAAAATTCAAATTCTCATCCCCTTGAAAAAGAAAACCAACCCGTTCCGAATAATTCGTTTACCGAAATTCTGCTTTACACCACACCAAGCGGCAAAGTGAAAGTTGAAATATTTTTGCGAAACGAAACTATTTGGCTTACACAAGCAAAAATTGCAGAATTGTTTGGTGTTCAACGTCCTGCAATAACAAAGCATCTGAAAAATATTTTTGAAAGCGGCGAGTTAAACGAGAATTCACTTAGTTCCATTTTGGAACATACTGCCGACGACGGAAAAAATCTATGAAACGAAATTTTATAATCCGGATGCCATCATTTCTGTCGGATACCGCGTAAATTCCATGCAGGCAACACAGTTCCGTACCCCCGACGGTGTAATTCGCAAAACCAATGTTTCGATTGCAAAAAATTATTTGAATGAAGATGAGCTAAACAGCTTAAACAGAATCGTTTCGATGTATTTGGATTATGCCGAATTGCAGGCAACGAATCGAAAAATCATGAACATGAAAGATTGGGTTACGAAATTAGACGCTTTTTTGCAATTCAACGAACAAGAAATTTTAACCGATTCAGGCAAAGTTTCCGCCGAAATTGCCAAGACTTTCGCTGAAAACGAATACGAAAAATTCAGAGTCATTCAAGACAAAACCTACATTTCCGATTTCGATGCCGAACTAAAAAGATTGGGCAAATAGATGCCGGCAATCGCGGTAGCTACCAATTCTTAGTCGTGCCTTTCCCCAAGCCTAATTTCTCTTCTAATTTTGAAATTGTTTTAAATTTCTTTTTCCCAAGATTTTTAATCTCCTTCTTAAAACGTTTTAAAATATCTTTCCAGTCTAAACTCCAATCAATTTCAAAAATATTGAAACTTTTATCATCATCTGTTTGAAGTTGTATTTTTCCTAAAAAATCAAGTTTAATCCTTTCAACTATCTCATTTTCAATATTTTCATCTATCTTCATCTTATCTTTATAAAATAAAATTCGATAATTGAAATATAAGATTGCAATTTTATCTAAATCTCTGAATCCACCTTGAAATTTAGAAGCATTATATTCTAAAAATGCTTGTAGTTTAGTGTTGTTTGGAAAAATATGATGAAAACTCACATCAATATTTTTAAATTTCATCTTATTCCAAGTATTTTTAAAATCAGTAACAATGTTATCTTTTTCGTCAGAAAAAGAAGGAAACTCAACGATTAATTGACTAATTCTTTCCCATAATCTTCCTCTTAAACTGCTTCGTTCTGTTCTTAAATTTTCTATATCCACGGATGATGTGAAAATCACTCGTATATCTACTTTTAATTCCAACCCAAGTTTACCATTGTCTGTTTCCAATGCCTTAAACAATAAATTTTGAATATTTTCAGACATTTCTTCAATGTCTTCAAACACAACGGTTTTAGAAATATTGTTGTGAAAAATTTTTGACAGCATATCTTCACTTTGAACTTCGGAAGAAGATACAAATATAATTTCCGAAAGACATAAAGCCGAATTTTGCATATTCCTTTTGTGTGATTCAAAAGCTTTTTCAATGGCAAATTTCTTACCCGTTCCTCGCTTGCCTACAACGATTACGCAAAATCGACCCGGATTTGCCATGAATATTTTCAGCTTTTCAAATGCTTCGTTTCTGATTTTTCCTTTGAAAAATGTATTTTCCATAAATTAATGTCAAAAATTTGACAAATATACGGTGAAAAATTTGCAGCAAAAAATTCAGACTGATTTTTTATCGACTTTTGTATCAGATAAAAAAAAATATTATGAAACCAAAATTTCACAAAACAGAGCACTTTCTCTATCGTCAATGGGATAGAGGTGTTGGAGATGATGTTGTAAACAGAGTAACTTCCAAAATAAATATTGGAGACTCAAAGCCAACCATAATCATTGTCAGCTTTAAATTTTTAAAGTCTTTGAAGGTGCAAATCTCAAAAAACGCTCATCTTATCATCGTAGCAAGCGGCAGAACGCTTCTGACACTGTTTTTTGTGGATGATTTATATGCGTATCTGAAATCTAAAAAAGGAAATCTTTCTTTCTTAATTTATCAATAAATTCGAATATTATGTCAAAAAATGTAACCACAAAACCGCCGAATGGTCCAAGTACAACAGGTAAACCGTCCGGAGGCGGCAGAGGTAATAACCCTCCAAAGCCACCTGTAAAACCCAAAAAGTAAGTAATTTGAGAGAGGTGTAATCCACCACCTCTCTTTTAGAAATAAAAAAAACTCATGCACATCTTAAAAATCATACACGGCTATCCGCCGAATTACAACGCCGGCAGCGAAGTTTACAGTCAATCTATTGTAAATGAACTAATTAAAACACACAAAGTTACCGTTTTCACGCGGGAAGAAAACGATTATGTGCCCGATTTTTCGTTCCGATATGAGACAGAAAACGGCATTGACTTCGTGTTCGTGAATATGGCGCGCGCAAAAGACGGCTACAATCACCCGATTTTAAACGACCAATTTCGCACACTAATTTCTGAAATTAAACCCGACGTTGCGCATATCGGACACCTGAATCATCTTTCTACCGGCATAGTGGATGTGTTGCACGAAGCGAACATTCCAATGGTTTATACATTACACGATTTTTGGTTGATGTGTCCGCGCGGTCAATTCCTGCAACGCAATTTCGACGGCAAAACGCTTTACAAGCTGTGTGAAAGTCAAGAAAATACTAAATGTGCAACGAATTGTTATTCAATGTATTTTTCAAGAAATAGAAGAGAATTTGACAGCGCAATATATTATACGCATGGGCTGACACCTGAAACGGATAGTTCGGACGATTTACAAAATTGGACAAGTTGGATACGCAACCGAATGTTACATATAAAACAAATTTGTGAAAAAATTGACTTATTCATAGCTCCAAGTAAATATTTGATGAATAGATTTACAAACGATTTTAAACTTCCCGAAAATAAAATAATTTATCTCGATTACGGCTTTCCTACGCAATATTTGCGACCGGTAAAACCCAAAACAAACGGCTTTTATACATTTGGTTACATCGGCACACATATTCCGGCAAAGGGAATTAATTTATTGATTGAAGCATTCAAATTGGTTCAAGGCAAAACAAACCTTAAAATTTTTGGAAGAGAACAAGGGCAAAATACAAAAGCGTTGAAAGAAATGACACAAACTTCGAAAAACGAAATTGAATTTTGCGGCGAATATATAAATCATAATCTGGCAACTACGGTTTTTAATTATGTTAATTGCATTGTTGTTCCTTCAATTTGGACAGAAAATTCGCCTTTGGTAATCCATGAAGCACAAGCGTGTAAAATTCCTGTAATCACAGCAGATGTTGGCGGAATGGCGGAATATGTTGCGCATAATTCAAACGGACTTTTATTCAAACACAGAGATTTAAAATCACTCGCAGAGCAGATGCAATGGGCTTTTGACAATGACAACGAAATGAAGAAATTTGGTAATCGAGGATACTTGTTTTCAGAATCAGGCGAAGTTCCAAATATTGAGGAGCATTGTAACGAATTGGAAAAAATTTACAAAAAATTACGGAGAAATGAAAAATAAACTTTGGAGAATAACGCTTGATACAAACCCCGAAGACTGTAATTTACACTGCATTATGTGCGAAGAACATTCTGAATATTCGGATTTTAAGCAAAAACTATTTCAAAAAACAGGACTAAAACGCAGAGTAATGCCGACCGAATGGTTGCAACCGATTTTTGAGCAGGCACAACAACTCAGCGTGCGCGAAATCATCCCGTCCACCATGGGCGAACCGCTTCTGTATGAGGGTATTGAAATGATTTACAGTTTGGCAAAAAAATACGACATCAAAATAAATCTGACCACAAACGGCACATTTCCGCGAAAACCGATTTCGGAATGGGCAGAAATTATTGTTCCGCAAACTTCCGACATTAAAATCTCACTCAACGGTGCAAAAAAAGAAACATCTGAGCAAATTATGCGCGGGAGCAAATTCGACACGCAAATTGAAAACATCCGGCAATTCGTGAAATTCAGAAACGACTATTTTCAGAAAACAAATTACTATTGCCGTGTTACATTGCAGCTTACATTTATGCGGCACAACATGCCCGAAATTGCCGAAATCGTGAAACTTGCCTCCCACTTGGACATCGACCGCATCAAAGGGCATCAACTTTGGACACATTTTCCGGAAATCGAACATCTTTCGTTTGAAACCGATGCGGAAAGCCGACAAAAATGGAATGAAATGGTAGAAATTGCACACGAAGCCTCCGAACTATTCCGAAAACCGAACGGCAAAAAAGTTATATTAGAAAATTTTAATCCGTTTGATATTCAATCCCTCAGGGTTTCGGAAAACCCTGAGGGATTAGTTTCCGGCGAATGTCCGTTTTTGGAAAAAGAGCTTTGGATTTCGGCAACCGGCAAAATTTCGCCATGCTGCGCACCCGATGCCCAACGCAACACGCTCGGCAATTTTGGGAATTATCCGGAAACCAAGCTTGCAGAAGTGCTACATTCGTCGGTTTATCGTAATTTGGTAGCCAATTACAAAACCTTCGATTTGTGTAAAATGTGCAAAATGCGACGACCATGAAAATACTTGTTTTTGGGAATGTGGGTTCCGGAAAATCGTACCTGATAAATGAATTAAGTGCGCTGTTACCTGATTTTGAAGTGCTGGCCATAGACGATTTCAGAAGAAAAATAGGCGATGGCAGCATGGAAAAAGAAATAGAAGCCAAAGAAGCTTTTATTGCAGCCATTCAACCCGACAAAAACCAAATAATTGAAGCCATGGGCTTTGGCGAAACCGGTTTTCTGATTGCTTCGGAACTCAAATATTCCGACGAGAAAAAACTAATTATTTTGCTTACCACACCGCTCGATATTTGTTTGAAACGCATAAAAAACCGAATTTGGAACGTACCGTACCCGGCTCCGCCCAGGAAAGCAAAAGGTTTAGCAAAATATACGCAAAAAATAATTGAAACCAAAGAGCTTTACCTTATTTGGCTCAATGCAAAAAATGTAAAATTTTTAGAATTTCCTATTATGTCGAAACAAAATATACATACCACTTACCGAGATGTAGTGCCGGTAACCAGACTAAAACAATACACCGTAATAGACAAATTGCCGGGTCTATTAGCAAGCAGCGAAAATATCGCCGGTGCCGCGCTTATTGGTTCTTTTGGTAGGAATACCCCAACCTACAATTCCGATATTGATGTGCTGCTGCTTGTTGAACAAAACTTTGAACCGCATACTTTTATTGAATCGATGCGCACATGGTTTCCCGATACGTTTACCATTCGGTATTTCGAAATACGAAACAAAATCGTGGTGTTCTTCAACAACATGCCGAAATTGGAATTGATTATAAATCATCAAATTACTGAGCTTGAACGATTGTTTGTCGGTTCAGAAATATATTCAACTTCAGGCATAATTTTAAAAGACCACGACAAGCAAATTGCCAACTTTTTAAACGAATGCATTATTAAAACCATTGGTAAACCATTCGATTTTGAAAAAAGTTTTCGCGAAACCACCCATAAGTTTCTATACGATTTCGAAAGTTGTTCGTATTGGCATAGCCGCAGCAATGCCTACAAAGCCTATTTTAATTACAATTTGGCACTAAACGACTGTTTCCAGTTGCAAAAAATACAAAACAGAAACGTATCACAACTGTATTTGCCCGATGTTACCGATGTTTACGAAGGAAAAGAAGCTACCGACCGATTTAAACAATTAAACGGAACGCTGTATTTGCCGGAACTAAACGAAAAAAAGCGATTACTATTAAACGAATTTTACGCAATTGTTGAAAAAGCTGCACTTCATAACGAAAATGAAATTTCTGAAATGAAGTATTTTTGCGAAACCATTTACAAACGCGATTTCGGGTATAACTTTCGCGATATAGCGGCAAATTGCAATAAAATCAAGCCAAATATCATTTTAAGGACTTCAACCTTAACCCGTTTTCAGCACACCGAGCATTTTGATGTGTATAAAACCGAATTCGGCATAAAAACCATTATAGATTTACGCGCCGACCGCGAGATTGAAAAAGACCCGTACTCGGAAGATACCAAGCGGCATTTTAACATGGTTTGGGCACCTTTCGACCCGTGGAACCAGTCAGAAGAGTTTAAAGCAAATTACAATTACGGCTCGCATTCCGAAATTGCCTACCGTTTTTTTGCTTTGGAATGCCAAAATTCTTTCAAAACCATTGTAGAAACCATAATAAACCCGGCAAACCACCCCATAGCCATGCATTGCCATGCCGGTAAAGACCGCACAGGCACAGTGGTAGCGCTACTCTACCTTTTGGGTGGTGCAACCATGCACGAAGTCTATACCGATTATTTTGCCAGCGAAGCCGACACCAAAGAATACAAACTGAACGCCTTTTTGGAATTTGTAAATAAATACGAATCGGTTGAAAGCTATTTGATTTCGTGCGGGCTTACCAATGAGCAAATTGAAGCCCTAAAGTTCATATTGATGCAAAACCAAACGATTGAAAAACAATGAAACCCACGCTCGCAATTTACGGCATAAAAGACAGAAGCAATTACGAATTTCCCGGTTTTGTGCACGACCACAATATTTGCCTTATGCAAAACGGGAAAGTATTGCAATACGCACAATTAGAACGAATTACCCGCAAAAAATACGACAATACCCTCGAAAATTATTTGGAAGAATGCTTAGAAAGCAACCTGCTTTGTTTGCCCGATGAATTTGATGTGGTTTTTGTAAATTCTTTTGAAGCCAATGCATTTGTTTCTAAAAACGGAAAAATAAAGTTCGAAAGTGCCAAGCTATTTCCAAATCCGCCCGAAATGGTTCCAAACTGCTTTTGTCGGTTTAATTTAGGTAAGTTTAAAAACTACGAACCCAATGCCTACATGCTTTCGCATGAGTTGGCGCACATTTTTAGCAATTTGCCTTTTCATGGTATGTTTAAAGAAAATTCGCTTCTGGTGCATTTCGACGGCGGCGCAAGTGTGGGCAATTTTTCGGCTTTTACCTTCAAAAATAACAAACTCGAAGTAGTTGAAGCGCATTGGGATATGGCTCATCTCTCAAAATTTTTTAACGACAATGCACTGAATTTTGCAATTCTCGGTGCTAAACCCGGCGAACACACAAGCGTTCCGGGCAAATTGATGGGTTTTGCATCGTTCGGAACATTCTCGCACGAAATTGAAACTTGGCTTGTCCGAAACGAATATTTTAAAGACATTTGGAACGATTATGAACGTTTTTTTGTAAGTGCAAAATCACAGTTCGGCATTGAATTATCAGAATTTGACACCAAAAATCCTTTTTTGCAGGATATTGCCGCAACGTTTCAGAAAATATTTGAAAATCAGACTTTTGCAAAAATTTCCGAACTGCAAAAATCCACTCAAACTGATTATCTTTACTATTCCGGCGGCTCGGCATTGAATATCGTAACCAATTCAAAAATCGTAGAATCCGGAATTTTTAATGATGTGTTCATTCCGCCCGCATGCAACGACAGCGGATTGAGCCTCGGCGCGGCGGCATTTTTGGAGTGGAAAAAAGGCAACAAAATCCAAAAACACAGCCTATATTTGAATAACATCGCTTGCGATTTGCCGGAGAAATCCGATTTCGACCCAAATTTAATCGAACAAGTTGCCACACTTTTGCTCGAAAATAAAATTGTCGCTGTTGCCAACGGTTTCGGCGAAGCCGGTCCGCGTGCGCTCGGAAATCGCAGCATTTTAGCTTTGGCAAACAACGCCGAATTAGCCAAAAAAGTCAGCATGGATTGCAAACAACGCGAATGGTATCGCCCCATTGCGCCGATTATGTTAAAATCTGTTGCTCATAAGGTTACAAAACAAAATTATCATCATTTGGCAAAATATATGTTGCTCGATTTTGAGATATTGCCCGAATTTCAAGACAAATTGCAGGGCGTAATTCATGTGAACGGAACAGCCCGAATACAAGCTGTCGAAGTCCGTGAGGATAATCCGTTTATGTTCGATTTATTGACTTATCTTTGGGAAAAACACCATACTTTTGCGCTGATAAACACCTCGTTTAACGGAAAGTCCGAACCGATAGTGCACACGGCGCAACAAGCTCTCGAATCGGCAAAACGCATGAAATTAGATGCAGTAATTATTGATAACAAATTAAAAATGTTGTAAAATGAAAAATGAAAAACTTTCTGAAATGGAACGTCAAGAACTCTGTCCGGATTGCAAAACAAAAATCGGCGAATATCACAAAATTGGTTGCGATATTGAAATTTGTCCGAAATGTAACAGGCAAATGCTTTCATGTAAATGTTTTGTAAAAGTAAATCAAAGTGCAGAAACAATCGAATATGAAGTTAAATATAAAGAATTAAGGCAATACCAACGAGAAAAATGGACAGGCATTGTTTCCGAAAAAGAAATCAAGTATTGTGAAGACAACGACTTATATTTCAGTTTTAAAGATTATTCAAATTTTAGAATAAAACTGACGAAATTAGGTGTAAAGTTGTTTTGGAAAGAAAAAATTCCTGATGATTATTTTAATAAAAATATTTTATATCACCACATTGATAAAGCTATTGAGCATTTTCAGAGCAATCCAAAAGCTCCGATGAAAGAATCGGATGAAGACTTTTTAAGTCAGATTTGTGTTTCCGAAGATAACACTTTTTTCAAATACAAGACATGGAAAAATGAAACATCAAACCCGTTGTTTGATAAAAGATTTTTGAAAGTTTTGAAATTTCATGAGAATGGGATTGCTCCCGTATGCGATGAATCCGGTTGGTACCATATTGATATTGAAGGAAATAAAATATATGAGCAATATTTCTCCAATACGTTTGGATACTATCAAAATCGAGCGGCGGTTGCTGAAAACGGCAATTGGTTTCATATCAACGAAAAAGGAATAAGAATCTATCCCAAAAATTACGCTTGGTGCGGAAATTATCAGGAAGATAAATGCGTTGTAAAGGATTTTGAAGAGAATTATTTACATATTGATTTACAAGGCAATAGGATATATTCAGAAAAATATTTCTATGCCGGCGATTTTAAAGACGGGCTGGCAGTTGCTCATATTTCAAACGAAGCATGTTTGCACATCAAAACGGACGGCACACCGTTAAACGGCAAAATATTTAAAAATCTCGGAGTTTTCCATAAAGGCTTTGCCACCGCAAAAGACCCACACGGCTGGTTTCATATAGACAAAACCGGAAACGAAATTTACCCCGAACGATACAGTTACCTTGAACCTTTCTACAATGGCTACGCATTTGCAGAAGATTTTTCCGGACAGAAAGTTGTGATAGATGAAT
>DYOJ01000684.1 GCA_020720705.1 Acetofilamentum sp. | reverse complement strand
AGGATGCAACGAGGTTGCGTTTCCCTTTTTGTTCTACCACACACACGCGGCAATTACCGGCAATGCAAAGGTCTTCGTGGTAACAAAGCGTAGGAATTTCTACTCCTACTTTTTTGGCGGCATCTAAAACGGAAGTGCCTTTTTGAACCGAAACTTCCTGTCCGTCAATGTATAAAGTTATATTTTGTTCTGACATTTTTCTTGAAATTTGAAATTTGTAACTTGAAATTTGAAACTTGTAATTTCTAATTTGTAATTTGAAACTTGAAACTATTTTTATGTATTATTTCCTGCCGTCTAATTACTAATTACTAATTACAAATTACCGATTACTAATAAATCATTTCTTCTCTAAAATTTACTACTATAGATTCGAAAGAGTTTGTAACCGATTGTCCGAGACCGCATTTAGAGGTAATCTGCATCGTTTTGCTTAATTTAATAAGTTGATCGAGGTACTCCGGCGATTTCTTTCCGTTTTTTACGGCTTCAAGACCTTTCAGAAGTTGTTGAGTGCCCACTCGGCAAGGAGTGCATTGCCCGCAGGATTCTTCGGCGAAAAATTCGAGGAAGTTGTGCAAGGTGTTGTACATCGAACGAGTGCTGTTAAAAATCATGGTTGAGCCTCCGGTAGTGTTTCCGCGTCCGATGATTTCTTTGCCGAAATTCTTTCGCGGAACGCAAAAACCTGCCACTCCTCCGACTTGTACGGCTTTCGTATCTCCATCTCCGAATTCTGATACAAAATCAGCGACAGTCATTCCGAGTTCAATTTCGTGCACACCTTCTTTAGGGCTGTCTCCTGAGATTGAGAATAATTTTGAACCGCGTTGGTCATCCGTACCCAGACGTTTATAATTATCAACTCCCAAGCGCATGACTATCATTGTCGTTGCTAATGTTTCAACATTATTAACGACAGTGGGTTTGCCTAAGTAGCCGTCTTGAATAGGATAGGGCGGTTTGTTTCGCGGTTCGCCGCGTTTGCCTTCCATACTTTCGATAAGTGCTGTTTCTTCGCCGCAAACATAAGCTCCGCTTCCAAGAAATACACTGATGTTGAAGTCTAAATTATATCTATCCAACACATCTTTTTTGAAAGATTTAATTTCGGTTTCGAGGTGCGGAACTAAGAATTTATATTCACCTCGTAGATAGATGATACCATTTTTTGCACCTGTAGCAATGTGTGCTAAAGTCATGCCGCCAAATACTTTGCGAGGTACTTGTGTTAAAATTTCGCGGTCTTTAAATGTTCCGGGTTCACCTTCGTCGGCATTACAAACGATGTATTTTTCATCGCCTGCTTGTTCGGAGGCAAATTTCCACTTTAAGCCGGTCGGGAATCCGGCACCGCCGCGTCCGCGTAGCCCGGAGTCTATAATATCGGCGATAAGTTGTTGTTTCCCTTTTTTTATTGCACCTTCAATAACTTCGGCACAAACACAATCTTCACTAAAAATATATTCTAAACGATTGACGTATTTTTGCATGATTGAAACTTTTTTGAAATTTGATATTGGTAATTTTGCGTTGGAATGTTTATCAAATTCCGGTTTATACTTTTTCTTCACGTATGTACTCACCCAAAATTGCACGAATGCGTTTAGGGTTCAACTCTGTATAGACTTCGTCATTTACCAACATTGCCGGACCTTTGTGGCACCAGCCTAAGCAATTTGTTTCAAGTAAGGTAA
>DYOJ01000683.1 GCA_020720705.1 Acetofilamentum sp. | reverse complement strand
GTATAAATCAACATTTTAGAAATCAAATATGTAATAATTTATATTCGGTTAAATATAAGTTCAAAATACATGCCTTCATCCGACAGGACAAGATAAAGTCGGAGTTTTTTTGCGTGTATATTTTTGACGATAATATGTCTACACGTCGTCGGACGAAAGAAAGTAAAAGGAAAATTAATTAGTTTTTAATGCTCTATATATTTGATTTATAGCATCTTTGCTATTCGGAAGCGGTGCCGAATTGTTGAAAATCTTGCCGGTTTTGTCTATAATGTAATATCGCGGAACGCCTTGAATATTGTATTTCAGTGCAGTGTTTCCCTCTGTTCCGGTAGAATCGTTTACGTTTATACCTCCGATTTCAAATTTTTCAACAGCATCTTTCCATTGTTCCCTGTCTTCATCTAAGGAAATGTTGAGAAATACAACATACTCATTTTCAAATATTTTGTGTAGGTTTTCAGATTCTTGAATGGAGGCGATACACGGAGCACACCAACTCGCCCAAAAATCAATATAAACAACTTTGCCGATAAAATCAGTAAGTTTGACAGTCGTGCCGTCAATGCTTTCCAATTCAAAATAGGGAGCCGTTTTTCCGGACGAAAGTTTATTGTTCTCTAAAAAACGCTTTGTTAATTCAGTTTTAAGTCTCTCATTTTCAGATATTTTGATATAACTGTCGTAATTTTTGCTACTGCTGTCAAAGCTGTGTTCAATCATTTCGGAGACCAAGACAAACTGCACATAATCGCGCATTTTACCGGAAAATACCATACCGGCATACGCAAAACTATCAAGTTTTTTATACGGGATGTTGTATTTTTTTCGACATTTTTGAGCCTCGTTCCCGATGTGAATTTTAACAAATTGAAGATAGTTAAACACCCCGACAAATTCCGGATGATTGATTGAAATCGTATCCGGAATCAAAAAAACAGGAGGCTGAGGTGCTTGTATGGTATCTGTTTTTAAGAAGAAATTTTTGAGTGAATAGAAAGTCTGTTGATACCATGCTATTGGATAATAGACCTCAGCCTTTTCAAAGTTTACAAAATCTTTGGGTAAGTTAAAAACCTTAGCGCAACTGTCTATGTAATTGAGATATACAGAAATAGTGCTGTCGCAATAGGTTTTAAAATGTGTGTCTTTGGTGTTTACGATTCGTGCAATAACGGTATGATGGTAATCATCGTTTTCAAATCGTAAATATTTGGCAGCCAAATAGTTATTCTTTTCCGCACCTTTGCCCGAATACACAATGCTTTCATCAAATTCTTTGTAATTGAGTGAGATATGAAGGCTGTCGCCCGGGTAAAACATCAATCGGGTCATTTCATTTCCGATTGTCAACATTCCGGAAAGTGTATCAAGTGATTGTATTTCAAATCGAAAACGTCCGTTGTCGTCAAGTTCCGACTTCATGACTTGTGTCGTTGAATAAGCATCCGGACTAAGTTCAAGTTCGACTTTTGCCCTTTTGGTATTTTCTACGTTTCCTTCTAAAATGGTATTATCCTGAGCTGTCAGTATAAAAATGTGGAAAAAAAACAAGCTAAATGCTAATGCTTTCATTTTTGCAATTTGTAAATTTTTACATAAAAATTTCGTTGCCAAAAATACGTCAAAAAATTGAAATTCCATAACTTCGACATGCCTTCGTCCGTTAGGACAAGGTATCGTCGAAGTTATTCGCTTA
>DYOJ01000682.1 GCA_020720705.1 Acetofilamentum sp. | reverse complement strand
ATAAAGTATGATATTTGATAAAACAGTCAAAAATATTTCCCGAATCGGCGAGATGATAAACATCCTGCTGCGTTTTGGTTTTGATGATATTATTGCGACAACGTCTTTAAAAAAATTTCTTCCTGCAAAAAAACAACTCACCGGTTACGGAACGGAAGAGTCAAGCTACGATTTTACCCGTTGGGAACGCATACGAATGGTTGTCGAAGAACTTGGAACAACGTTTATTAAACTTGCACAACTTCTCAGCAATCGCCCTGATATCCTGCCCGAACCGTTAATTCGGGAATTTTCAAAATTACAAAATAATGTTCCGCCGTTCAGCACCGAAATAGCAAAACATATCATCGAAACCGAAACCGGTAAACCTATCAGTGAACTATTTTCGTATTTCGATAACCGTACCATCGGCGCAGGCTCTATCGGGCAAGTGCATCGCGCGCGCCTGATTCGCGGCGAAGATGTGGTTGTAAAAATCAGACGCCCGGAAGCCGAACACAAAGTGCGAACGGATTTGCGCTTGATGCGAGAATTTTTTAGACTTACGGAAAATTATTTTGCAAATATCGGGATTCTTAATCCCTTAGAAATTATTGACTCGTTTGAAGAAACCATGCTCAAAGAACTCGATTACAAGAACGAGGCACTGAACATGATTCGATTTCGGAAAATCTACGCCAAAGATTCACACTTTTACATCCCAAAACCATACACGGAACTTTCAACAGAAAAAATCTTAGTCATTGAATTTACCGCCGGGTGTAAAGTGGATGATTTACAACAACTTAGAGACTGGGGCATACAAAGTGAAATTATCGCAGAAAAAATAACCGATATTTATTTAATGCAGATTTTTGAACACGGTTATTTTCATGCAGACCCACACGCCGGCAATATTCTTGTAAAACCTGATAAATCAGTCGTTTTAATAGATTTCGGGATGACCGGAAAACTTTCCCGCCAGCAAAAATACGATTTTGCCTCCATTGCGCTGAGCATCGCTCAAAAAAATCCGAAAACCTTAGCCACAGGACTTCGTAAACTTGCAGCCAGCGGCGAGGTCGAAAACATGAAAATTTTTGAATCCGATTTAGAAGCACTGATTGACGATTTCAGCTCAATGAACGCCGAAGAAACGAGCATCGCAATCCTAATCGGACGACTGAGGCAAATAGCTTATGAATATAAACTTCGATTACCCGGCACGATATTTATCATACTCAGAGCATTGGCAATATTGGAAGGTATCGGAAAAAAAATGCACCCCGATTATAAAATGACCGAATTCCTGATACCCTACGCCAGAAAAATTATCGCAGAACAATACTCACCCGGAAATGTTCGTAATGAATTGAATTACAGTGCTTCACAATTATTTTCATTACTATACAGCAGCCCGCTTGATATAAAATATTTGCTCAAAAAATTACGAAAAGGAGAATTTACTTCAGTTACAAAACTCGAAGGTTTAAATACAATTATCAAACAACTCAATTCATCCACAAATAGATTTGTCGCAGCATTGATACTCTCCGCAACAATGCTCAGCTCCGCAATAATCATCATTGCGGCCCCGCCTGAAATGCTCTTTTTCTGGGGAATGCCATTACTTAGTGCAATCGGATTCGGAATTTCCGGATTGATAGGGCTTTGGTTGATTGCATATTCATTACGACATCGTAAAAAATAGGGCGTTTCTTA
>DYOJ01000681.1 GCA_020720705.1 Acetofilamentum sp. | reverse complement strand
ATTTATACGTTTACGGTTTAAAGTTGAGAGTTTAAATTTACACAAATCTCAGATTGTCAGTTAATTAATGTAAATCGAAATCTCAAACTATCCCTGATGACAGTATAGTTTTAACTCTAAGCTTCATACCCTAAACAGGACAACATCTTTCCAAGTTTAGATAAAATTCATTATTTTTTCTAAAAAATCAAAAAGACGTAAAAAAATGCTTACTTTTGGCGAGTAATTTTTACCGTTTGATGCAAAATAATGAGAAATACCTACTTCCATTTGATTGAACAAAGCTATTATTTTCCGCAAGAAGGCTTTGATTTACGAGACGAATATCTGACATTTCAGGGGATTTCGCTCAAGTATCTGATAGAAAAATACGGAACGCCGTTCAGATTTATCTATTTGCCGAAAATTGGCGAGCAGATTAGAAAAGCGCGAAATTTGTTCAACAGAGCTATAAAACGAAATAACTACAAAGGGTCGTATAATTATTGTTATTGTACAAAGTGTAATCACTTCTATCATGTTGTAAGCGAAGCTCTTAAACATGGCGTGAACTTAGAAACTTCCTCAGCTTACGATATTGATATTATTTTAAATTTATACGAAGAAAAAAAATTCGATAAAGACATACTTATCGTCCATAACGGCTATAAAACAGACGATTATCTCAAACGAATCCTTGATTTATACAATTTGGGGTTTACAAATTGTATCATTGTGTTTGACAGTGTCAATGAAATAAAACGTCTCGAAAAACATGCCAACGACAAAGTCGTAAAAATTGGTTTGCGAATGGCTATTGACGAACAAGCACAATCAGCATACTATACCTCAAGGCTCGGTATCAGACATACCGAAATGATGGATTTTTACTATCAATACATTAAGGGAAATGAAAATGTGGAACTTATTATGTTGCACTTCTTTGTTGATTCCGGAATTGTGGACAGCCTCTACTATTGGGGCGAATTTCAGAAAGCACTTAATCTATACATCGAACTAAAAAAACATTGCGATACTCTGGATTCATTTAACCTCGGCGGCGGATTTCCGATACGCAATCACCTTGGGTTTGAATACAATTACGAATATATGATTGACGAAATAGTCTCGAATATAAAAGATACTTGCTCTAAAACCGGTATCCCCGACCCGCATATTTTTACAGAATTTGGGCGATACACTGTGGGCGAAAGCGGAGCTATTATTTTTGAAGTTCTTGAACAAAAACAACAAAACGATACCGAATTATGGTACATCATCAATAACAGTTTGATGAACACAATTCCGGATGCGTGGTCTATTCACGAAAAATTTATTCTGTTGCCTATCAACAAATGGCTCAATGAATACACACGTGTCAATATCGGCGGTATCAGTTGCGACCATTCCGATTATTACAATTCTGAAGATTTGAACCAAGAGGTGCTTTTGCCAAAATATAGCGACGACGACTCGGAACCGCTTTATCTCGGATTCTTTCATACAGGAGCGTATCAAGATTCCATTAGCGGATACGGCGGCATCAAACATTGTTTGATACCTTCGCCAAAACATGTGATTATTGACAGAGACGAGAAAGGAAATTTTATAGATTATGTCTATCGAAACGAACAATCCGCCGGCGAAATGTTTAAGATTTTAGGCTACCATCAATAGTTTATGAGCTGATAGGTTTATCTGTTTATGAGTTTATCTGTTTAT
>DYOJ01000680.1 GCA_020720705.1 Acetofilamentum sp. | reverse complement strand
AAATATCATTAGACCCTTATTCCTATTATCAAAATATCATCCACTTGTTCGTTGTCTCCTCGCCAAATTTGTAAAAAGTCACCTATCTGCTGTTTCTGTTTTGCTGTGGGCAACGATGAAATTGATAGCAGTAAATCTTTAAAGCGTTTTGATTTTAATTTTTCGTTGTCAATACCTCCAAATTGGTCAACATATCCGTCTGTAAAAATATACAACATATCATTTTTTTCAAGTTGTATTAGTTGGTCGCGGAACGGTGTTTCGCGTTTATGAATGCCAACGGGCATACGGTCAGCCTTGTAGTCGAGAAGAATACCGTTGCGAAAAAGATACAGCGGATTGTGTGCCCCGGCATACTCTAAGGAGCGAGTTTCCATATCGAAAACGCATATCGCAATATCCATTCCGTCTTTTTGCTCACCGAGGTTGCCGGTTTGATGTAAGGATTCTTTTACTTGTTGCCGCAATTCGTTTAAGACATCGGCAGGTTTCAATATCTTTCTTCGCCAAATAATATCGTTAAAGAACGAAACCCCGAGCATGCTCATAAATGCGCCCGGAATCCCGTGTCCGGTGCTGTCTGCGGCAACAAACACGATTTTAGTTCCTACTTGTCTAATCCAATAAAAATCACCGGAGACAATGTCTCGCGGTTTCCAAAATACGAAATGCTCTGTGATGAAGTCGGGCAATTTCGGCTCAGGATGCAATGCCGTTTGTATCCGGCTTGCGTAGTTTATACTGCTTGTAATTTCAGCGTTTTTCTTCTCAATTACATCGTGTTGCAGTTCAATCTCGTTTTTTTGGAACTCAATTTTTTTCTCGTGTTTCCGGCTTATCATTCTTGCCAAAATAGTTGCAACCACAGCTATCATCAAACCGAAACCGATAAAACCTAAGATTAGATTTTTTCTGAAATTTTTGATGTATTTTAAAACTTCCGCAGTATTTTCGTGTGATGCAACCAGCCAATCGGTGCCCGCAACAGGGGCTAAGTAAACGACTTCACTGCGATTATTGTGTTTAATTTTTCGAAGTCCGCCGTTCTCAGTTCCGGAAAGCAACATTTCTCGAAACGTGTTTTGTTCATTTCCTAATTTTAAAACGGTTGAATTATCGTCATCAATAACTTGTCCGATTTTTGAGGTGTCCGGATGACAAAGTTCAACGCCCTCTTTGTTGAACATACATAAAAAACTTTTTTCGGTTTCCGTACCTTCCAACCCCGACTGAAACCGTTGTTTCACGACTTCGGCAGGGATTCCGGCTTCAAGTTCCGCTTCCAGTATTTTTGCCATGCTTTGCGCATATTGTCTGTTTACATCAAGTTGAAGTTTTAAGTATCTATCTTGAACTATATTCAATGACATACTTACTCCGATATAACCGATAATAAATACAGTGAGCGAAACTGCCAAAAATGTGTAAATATATAAGTTGTATTTTCGTAGCATTTATTGTTTCGTATTTGTAAGAAAACTTATAAGTATTTGATTTTATTTAGATTAGATACAATTTTTTCAATCGAAAATATAACCAACCTTAGCGTAGTCAAAAGTAAACTTTTAGTTTCAATTGAATTTCAACCGAATTTTACAAACATCAAGCCTATTTGCAACTTTTTCAGACTGCGAAATTATCATAAATTGTAACACATTCAAAATGTTTTGACAAATGATTTTTTATGCTGACCATAGTTTT
>DYOJ01000072.1 GCA_020720705.1 Acetofilamentum sp. | reverse complement strand
CCGTGAAAAGCATAAAAACTCATCCCTTCGATTTCAATAATTCCTGTCATTGTTCAAAATAAAAAACTGCAAAGTTAAATTTTATCAGTTCAACATAGCACACAAAACAATTATTTGGAAAAAAAATGTTGAGAAACTCGTTTATCTTGATGTCTTGAAACCAAAACTAACAAAAAAAGTTTAGTTCTGAATTCTTGCGGAAACTATACAGAAAGTTACCTCGATTTTGCAAAAAAAACAAAAAGTTATTTCACAAATGATTTCTAACATATAGATTTACAATGTTTTATACTTGTTTTGTCTTTAATCGAATCAATAGTCCGTTAATTTTTTTGTAAGATATTGATTTATAGAAAATTATATTAGAAAATTTCTCCGATTGTAAGATTGATGGTAACTATCCGGGATTAAGCAATTTGAGTCTAATATCTAACGTCTAAATTCTAAAATCTAACGAAGTATTGCGAATATAACATTACTTTAAGTTTCGTATAAAAACTTCCATTTTTTGGATGATATCAGAACGTTCAAAACTGTCGTAAACAACCGAAAAGTTCTGTTTATCAACGATGTAAGGATACGCTAATTTGCAATAAATCAAACGCATTTCATCTGAATCCATTGCACCTGCAATCTGCCTGATTTGGGCAGAAGTATAGCAATGTCCGGCAAGTGCATTGATAAGAAATAAAACCTTTTCGGAATCGAAATCTATTTCGGAATATTTGGTAAAAAAGTCAGCAAATTCCAACTCAGAAATTGCTCCGGAACAAGTATGCTCCGGCACTGAGTAAACTGAATCCTGCGAAAAAGTTGCAGTTTTTAAGGTGTCCGTTTTAACTCTCGGTGTATAAAATAGTTTTGACTCAGAAATTTTCTCAAGAGTCAAAACGCTGTCCGTGAAATCAATTCTGAACATTACCAAAAAATCCGGTTTTAAAAATACCGGAATTTTAGGACTTTGAACAGCTAAATTTGATAATTCGATTTTTACGGTAGGATAATAATCTGAAATATTCTCGAGTATTACGGTGTCATCGGGTAATGAATTTTTCAAAGTGTCGTTCAGATACACTTGAAATTTCAAAGAATCTACGCTGACAAACATCAAAGAAGATGGTTGCGCCGAAGCTAAACCATAATCACAGAATAGAATCAGAAAGAATAGAAAACGAATAAACTGCATTGCTTTTTGTATAAAAACGGTAAACGACTTAAAAAAATTCTAAGCCGAGTAAAGTAATATCATCAAAAACAAGCGGATTTTCTTTATTTAAAGCCAAGAGCGATTTAATTTTCGAAAAAGTTTCCGTGATATTTTTAGAGTCTGACAAACAAGATTGTATCTGCTCGAGAGCAATTTCGTCTCCGTTTTGAGTTTGCAATTCTGCGATACCGTCCGTAAACATTATTAATTTTGACCGATTCGCAAGATACTTGCGCCCCGTTTGTATGCTCGGAATTTCATCCAACATCCCAACTCCTACGCAACCTGTTTTAAGTGTTTCAAATTCGGATGTATGAGTATCATAAAGATAAGGCGGATTGTGTCCGGCATTGATATATCGAAATTCGCGTGAAAGGTAATTATAGATTCCCGCAAAAAAAGTGATGAATCTGTCTCCTTGTGCATTGCGAATTACTATTCGATTTAATTGTCGGATAAGTGCTTCAAGATGCATACCCTCAGTTAAATACGCTTGTAAAGTTGCCTGAAAATTGGACATCAGCATTGCGGCAGATATTCCTTTGCCGGATACATCTGCAATACAAAAGAAAAACTCGTTCGGCGATAAGGCTTCAAAATCGTAATAATCGCCTCCCACCTGATAATGTGGCAAATAATATGCTTCAACTGCAATATTAGGATTTTTGGGGAACGTGCGAGAATCCGGTATCAGCATGTTTTGAACTTTTGAAGCCAATTCCATTTCACGCTTTAAACCTTCTTGTTTCAAATTTTCTATAAAAAGACGTTTATTTTCTACGGCAACAAAAATTATGTTGGTAAGGGTTTGAACAAAGTGTAGGTGTTTGATAGTTGGACTTACTCCATCTTGTTCTTCTTCAACATCTCCGATTAGGACAAAAGCGATTGGTTTATCTGAGTGATATACAGGTATAATGAAATCGTAATTTTTTAATCGTAGATTTTCGGTGGACGTTCCGGTTGTTATTTCTTTATATGGCAATAAATCAGAAGTTACATCAATATTTTGAGCATCAGACAATTCTGTGCCGGATTGTAATACAATCTTCCACCTCGTACTGTATGCAAATACAACAACCTTCCCGAGTTTTAATTCTTCGAGTAATAGCTGTTCAAATTTTAGTAAGAGTTGCTCTACCGGCAAATTGTCGTTAATAGCAGTTGTAATTGCAAGCAATGATTCGAGCTTGAAATTACAAAACTGCAATCGGCGGATAGAGGTTGAACTTGCCATAATGAAAATGTGTGTATATTGATGTAAAAAACAACAAATTCCACACCGAAACGTTCAAAAATGCCGAGTTTTTATTTATAGCTCGGCAAAAATATGAGCTATTTTATACGTTCGGCATAAGCACGTTCGCGGGTATCTACTCTTATTCTGTCTCCGGTATTGATAAATAAAGGAACTCTTAATTCAGCTCCCGTTTCGAGAGTCGCCGGTTTTAATGCCGTAGAAGAAGCAGTATCCCCCTTGAGTCCGGGTTCTGTATAAGTAACTTCCAACTCAACAAATTGAGGCAATTCGCAACCGAGTGCTCGTTCGGTTTCTGCATGAAAAACGACATAAACCTGCTGTCCGTCTTTAAGCAAGTCCTTATTCTCAACCATATCCGGCTCTAAGGACATTTGTTCATAGGACTCTTCGTGCATAAAATTATACCCCATGTCATCTTTGTAAAGAAACTGATAGGGACGATGCTCGATACGCGCATCTTGTATTTTTTCACCTGCATTAAACGTATGTTCTTTAGTTCGTCCGCTAGTGAGGCTTTTAAATTTTGTGCGAACGGTAGCACCGCCGCGTGCAGTTTTATTATGCTGAAAGCTGACAATGGTGTATAAATCGCCTTCAAACTCCACACATAATCCATTTCGGAAATCTGCTGTTGTAACCATAAAGTAAAAAATATTGGAAATTTATGTAAATCAATATATTTGCAAAAATAGTTTTTTTTCTTTTGCTGCAAAATCGAAAATGTGAAATTATACATAATCTCGAAATATTGTTAAGATACATAACAATAAATCAAGCAATTGATATTTCAATTCGGCATGCAAGGTAATTATATTTCAACATGTGGTTGTTCGTAACTATTGTGGCTTAACTGTAATAAATGTGTGAAATTTATATTTGAACAAAATTAAACGAACTCCGACTACAAATCCTTTACGAGCTTTAGTTTTACTTTTAACAGTTCTCCGTTTCGAACTAATGTTAAACGTAAGACTGAACCTTCTTTCTTATGCATCAGCGAGTTAAGTTCGGTCAGGCTATATTTTGTTGCGTCATTGAAATTAACTGACTGTATTTCATCACCTTTTTTTATTCCGCAGATTTCAGCCGGAGAGCCTGCACGAACATCCGATACTAAATAATATCGAATATTTGCAAAGGGAGCTTCAGCCGTTATACCGGTCATGTTAAAGTTAAACGGATATTTGAAAGAACCGTTGGGTTTAAGAAACACTTGCGCGTTGCCGTAATCAAAAATCACATTAAACCTGCGAATTACTTCTGTTCCGACCGACCCGTTGCGACCTTGCAAATCCTGCAATTTTGAGTATTTGATGGCTGATGTGTCAGGGAAAGAAACGGTTACATCTGTTAGTTTATGCCGCCCAATTTCAACTGAATTCACCCTCGATTGGTGTCCGAATATTTTACCGTTCAATCCTTTACCCAAATATCCGTATCTATTATTCTCCGGAATAAGAATGTTTTTTAAGCTGTCGGGAAACAACCAAAGCGCATCGCTTGCTCCTATATCTATCAGCAGTTTAGCATCAAAGCGATGTCCGTTTTTCATTTCTATCGGAAACACCAAATAAGGCTTTGTATTATGAAAAATTAAAGGAAAACGCTCATAGAATTTGGTGTGTTTTCGTTTAAATTTAAAGAAATCAGGGTCGTGAAAATGAAGAATGTTTTCATCATAATCTATTTCAACTATCAGATTAGCAAAGATATCAGTGCCTATAAGCCCGTGAATTTCAACTCCCATTTCGGCAGAAAAATCAAATCTGTTATCTTTCAAAACATAACAATCTAAATTTTTACCGTTTAAGTTTGCCATACGTGATTCATTTCCTGTAGAATGAATAACATGTAAATCTTCTTCAACCCCAAGTCCTCTGATAGTCAATTCCCGAACTGAATTCAAATGAAGTGAATCAGATGACGACAGTTTTGTAATCAAAGTTGTCTTTAAACCGGTATCCAAAATGAATCGCATAGTATCCGAATCATTAAATATCAGCGGAATAACAATTACATTGCTTACAAATTGAAATTTTAAAGATTGAGTTTTAACATTGTTGAGATAAAATCCTGATTTTGTGTTCTGTGCAAATAAAACACTATAGCTAAACATTAAAAACATCGTACTAAAGAAACCGGAATTTTTCACACTTTTTTTTTCTTGCAAGATACGAAATATCCTTAAACACTTTTATTCAGACTGTCAAAAAACAGTTTTCTTTTCACATAGATAAAGAAACCGATGGCAATTTGAACAATTCAGTAAAAAAAATTAAAAAAGAAACTTTGAGAAACACAAATAATCTAAATAATATTTGTAATTTTGTGCTGAATAAATACTACGGATATGAGCACACCGATAAAATCAGAAAAAGAATTGCAGGTCGAAATTACGGTGCTGAAAGAACGCATAGAATATTTGCAAAAATTAAATCAAGAGCTTGTTGACCAAAATAAGGAGTTGCTTTCAGAAAACGACAGAAACAGTGAGTTATTATCATTTCTGCCTAAAGATGCAAAACAACAATTTGAAAAAGGGTCGAGTACCGGATTGAAATACAAGATGGTAACTGTATTGTATTCTGATGTAAAAGGATTCACAGAACTTGCTGAACAACGTGATGCTCAAGGTTTGATTGACGACTTGGATGATTTCTTTTTTAAATTTGACGAAGTTGTTGAACGCAACAACATTCAAAAAGTAAAATCCATAGGAGACTCGTATATGTGCGCAGGAGGTATCCCCAAAAAAAATCGAACCAATCCGATTGAAGTTATTTCGGCAGCTTTGGAAGTTCAAGCCTATTTGTATAATTTACAAGAAGAATCGGAACGAAACAACCGCAAAATTTGGGATCTCACGTTCGGTGTTCACACAGGACCGGTTACCGCAACAACTTCGGGCAAGAAAAAGATTTCTTACGATATTAAAGGCGACACAGTTAATATTGCAAGTCGCATAGAATCAGCAAGTAAGCCGGGAATTATCAGCATTTCGGCAATGACCTACGAACTTGTTAAAGATTTTTTTGTGTGCGAGTACAGCAGCAAAATGCCGGTAAAATATATGGGCGATATAGCAGTTTACGAAGTAAAAGGCATACGACCGGTACTTTCAGTTGACGGCAGAGGCAAGCAACCGAACCGTGCCTTTAAAACTAAATTCCAAATCATAAAGTTCGAAGACCTAAACGATTATGTTCTTGACCGTCTTGAACGCGAATTGCCGAAACATTTGTATTACCATAATCTCAAACACACAATTGACGTAACTATCGGTGTTGAAATTATCGGAAGCGGCGAAGGCGTAAGTAATGAAGAAATGCTTTTACTCAAAACTGCAGCCGTTTTCCACGACTTCGGACAAGTCAAAGGCGCTGTGGACCACGAAGAACGCAGTTGCGAATACGCCCGCGAAATATTACCGAGATTCGGCTACGACCAAGACGATATTGAAATAATCACAGGAATTATCATGGCAACCAAACTGCCACCCAAACCCACCACCCTACTCCAACGAATTATTTGCGACGCAGACCTTGACTATCTCGGACGCAGAGACATGGTGCCAGTCTCCGACACACTTTATCGAGAACTCAAGGTACAAGGTATAATCAGTTCGTTTAACGATTGGAACAAATTACAAGTCAAATTTTTGTCAGCACACCAATACTTTACGAATACCGCACAAAGTATGCGACAAGTAAACAAGGAAGAGCAAATAGAACGCATAAAAGCATTGATAACAGAGGGTTAGTAAACTTAAATTTCATTGTAATCATTCATATTCCAAATTTATTTTTGTTAAGTTTGCTCATTGATTACGATGAATTACTCGTCGCAGTTTGCATGATTTTTTAAATATAAATTTAGCAATAATCCGTTAATATTTTCTGTAAGATATTGATTTATTGTAAATTAGAAAATAAAATTTCTCTAATGAGAGTATGATTGTAACTGATTGAAATTAAGTGATTTGAGTCTAATGTCTAACATCTAAATACTAAGATCTAACGAAGTATTATTTTGAATATCTTACAAAAATACTACATTTGCAATCTGAATTAAATTTTGCAAAATGAGTTATTCCGAAGATACGTTTAAGAAAATTATTGCTCACGCCAAAGAATACGGCTTTATTTTTCAATCCAGCGAAATATACGACGGGCTTAGTGCCGTTTACGATTACGGACAGAACGGTGTTGAGCTGAAAAACAACATCAAAAAATATTGGTGGGACGCCATGGTGCGCCTCAACGAAAACATCGTAGGCATTGATTCTGCGATATTTATGCACCCCACAATTTGGAAAGCATCGGGGCACGTAGGCGCGTTCAACGACCCTTTGATTGATAATAAAGATTCAAAAAAACGCTACCGTGCAGATGTTTTGATTGAAGACGCACGCGAAAAAATCAATCAAAAAATCCAAAAAGAAGTCGAAAAGGCAAAAAAACGTTTCGGCGACACGTTTGACGAAGCACAATTTCGCGACACAAATCCTCGCGTGTTGGAAAAACAAGCCGAAATTGACAAAATTACGGCGCGTTACAAAACCGCTATGGAAAACGGCGACCTTGCCGAACTTCGCCAAATTATTATTGACAATGAAGTGGTTTGTCCGATTTCGGGCAGCAAAAATTGGACTGACGTACGCCAATTCAACCTCATGTTCAGCACACAACTCGGCTCCGTGAGCGAAGATGCCGACACTATATATTTACGCCCCGAAACGGCGCAAGGCATTTTTGTAAATTACCTCAACGTGCAACGCACCGGACGCATGAAAATTCCGTTCGGCATTGCGCAAATCGGCAAAGCGTTTCGTAATGAAATCGTTGCGCGCCAATTCATTTTCAGAATGCGCGAATTTGAGCAAATGGAAATGCAATTTTTCATCCGCCCCGGCGAAGAGCAAACGTGGTTCGAAAAATGGCGTTCCGCACGCTTGAGTTGGCACAAAGCCCTCGGTTTGGGCGACGAATTTTACCGCCTCCACGACCACGATAAACTTGCGCACTACGCCTCGGCAGCGACGGACATCGAATTTAATTTCCCCTTCGGATTCAAAGAACTCGAAGGCATCCACGCCCGAAGCGATTTCGATTTGTCGCAACATCAACAATTTTCCGGCAAAAAAATCCAATATTTCGACCCGGAATTAAACGAATCGTACGTGCCGTATGTGATTGAAACCTCCATCGGACTCGACCGTATGTTTCTTGCCTTACTATCAAAGGCTTACACCGAAGAAAAAGTTACAGACGAAGAAGGCGACACGCGAGTGGTTTTGAACATTCCTCCCGCGCTAGCACCCGTAAAAGCCGCGATTTTGCCTTTGATAAAAAAAGACGGTTTGCCCGAAAAAGCGCGCGAAATTATGGACAATCTAAAATTCGATTTTAACTGTCAATACGAAGAAAAAGATTCCATCGGCAAACGTTACCGCCGCCACGATGCCATCGGCACGCCGTTCTGCATTACAGTTGACCATCAAACGCTTGAAGATAACATGGTTACAATACGCCGCCGCGACACCATGCAACAAAATCGGGTAGCAATCACAGAATTGCGTTCGATTTTGGAAGCAGAAACCTCAATGCGCAAATTGTTTGAGAAATTATAAGGCAAGTGAATTTCGACCGACTTATATCAACTTTTTCGGAAACGCATGTTTTTTTTCAGAAACGTGCGTTTCAAAGTGTCAATCGTAATTTGACACTTAGAAATTGGCTTTTCGGTTTCTACATCGTTGAATATGAGCAAAACGGAGAGGAACGTGCAACTTACGGCAATAATTTATTACAAACGCTTGCTAACGAACTTGCTCAAACCAATCTTAAAGGTCTGTCATTCACAAACTTAAATATATTTCGTCAGTTTTACATTGCGTATCCGCACATTATGCAGACAGTGTCTGCAAAATTCAAAAATACAGCATTAAACGATGAAATACCAAGTTTTTTGCCTACACTTATCCAAAATACAAACTCAATTCTTCAGACGGTGTCTGAAGAATCTGTTTCATCCAAAATTTTAATTGAACGGCTGACGTTCTCCCATTTTGCAGAACTTCTAAAATGTGAAACAATACAACAACGTCAATTTTACGAAATTGAAACCATAAAAGGAACATGGTCTGTCAGAGAATTGAAACGCCAAATGAACTCACTTTTGTTTGAACGCACCGGTTTATCTGTGAAAAAAGAAACTTTGTTGAACGCAACACATCAGAACGCAATCTCGGTAAACGCAAATGAAATTATAAAAGACCCATATTTTTTTGAATTTCTGGGACTAAAACCCAAAGATGTTTTCACAGAAAGCGAGTTAGAAACAGCTTTACTGTCTCATATTCAGGAATTTTTGTTGGAATTAGGAAAAGGATTTCTATTTGAAGCTCGTCAAAAACGCATTTTGATAGGTGATGAATATTTTAAAATTGATTTAGTTTTTTACCACAGAATATTAAAATGTCATGTTCTTATCGAGTTGAAAACCAGAGAGTTTCGATATTCAGATGTTACGCAACTCAATGTTTATCTGAACTACTACAAAAAGCACGAACTGATTGAAGGCGAAAATCCGCCGATAGGAATTCTGCTTTGCACAAACAAAAATGAAGCGTTGGTCGAATTTGCCACAGACGGTATCGAAAATCAACTATTTATTTCCAAATATAAACTTGCACTTCCGACAAAAGAAGAATTGAAAGCATTTATGCAAAATGAATTAAAAAAAATTTAACCCCCTTGCAAATCGGCAACATACACATACCGCGCTACCCTTTGTTACTCGCCCCGATGGAGGACGTAACCGACCGCTCGTTTCGTTACATTTGTAAACGTTACGGTGCGGATATGCTTTATACTGAATTTGTTGCGTCGGAAGCAATTATTCGCAACATCAAAAAAAGCATGACGAAATTGCAAATTGACGACATCGAACGCCCGGTGGGAATCCAACTTTACGGACACGATATTGATGCGATGGTGGAATCGGCAAAAATTG
>DYOJ01000679.1 GCA_020720705.1 Acetofilamentum sp. | reverse complement strand
TTTTCTTACAGACACGAATTAGGAATTAGGAATTAGGAATTAGGAATTAGGAATTGGGAATTGGGAATTGGGAATTAGGGGTTATCTTTGGTATGAATCAATGTTACCCCGAAGTGTGCGGTATTACATTAGAAATTAAAAATTCCCCCTTTGAAGTGGGGAAGGGGGATGTAATTCGTATTCATTCGGAAGCATGAAATTCAAATATATTTGAAAAAATCTAAACAATAAGGATTTAGATTTAACGCTATACCTTACAACTTAAAATCTGTGTCTGTTAATTCGTATTGTAATGTGCAGAATATCAATATTTTAAGATACTCATTTCTTATTTTAAAATAGGTTCTACGGTGTAGCCTTGCAAACGCAGTAAGTTCACAATCCCTTGTTCACCGGCGAGATGTGCCGCACCGACAGCTATAAATGTGGCATTCTTTCGGATTTGTTCTTCTATGACAGGAATCCAATTTCGATTGCGTTGATTCAGAAATCGCTCCGCAAAATCAGGTATAGATGTTTCTTCGGAGGTCATTTCCAATAATTTATCTAATTGTTGATTCAAATAAATACTTTTCATTTCGTTATATTCATCCATCGGATTTTTAGAAATGTCCGCAAAATTCATGGCTTCTACTTGGTCTTTGATACTGATACTTTCAAATATTTTGAATTGCGAATCTATGGTTTCCAAACCGATAACATTCATTTTTTGTTTTTTACTCATTTTGCCCAGTTCTGTTTCGTAGCCTTTGGGTTTTTTGATAAGTTCGTTGAGCAATATCCCGCTCGAAAACAAGGGTTGAACCATCATCATTTGATTAAATTTTTTCTCTTTTATTTTTAAATCATTGATAATGTAGCTTTTATATCGCTCATATTCATCTTTGCTCAAATAATTTTTAACGGAATCACCGGCAGGCATCAGCACACGTTTTGCCATAGCAATTTGTTCTTTCAGTCCTAAATTAACCATATCAACCTCAAGGGCAAGTGTTTTGCACGATTTGAAAGTTTTTTGCATGTATTCCGGAAAATAATAGTCTGCGGCAGGCAAAATGTGAATTGTTCCGAAAAGATATGACGGGGTGCTGAGGTCTTTGCCGCTGACTTTCCATAATAATGAATTTTCGACTGTTGCAGTTTGTGCGTATATCGAAGCAGAAAGCGCGAAAAATATAACAAAAATCGCAGATAATTTGATGGATTTCATAATTTGAATATTTGAAATTTTATGATATGAGTATGCCCAACATGAATTGCAATAAATATCTTACAATCTGATATTTGAAAAAATCTAAAGACTGAACTGTAAACCTTCAAAAGTATGACAGGTGGCTTTGGTGATTTTTTTGTATGCTATTTTTTGATGAATTTTGAAATAAGAGTTTTTTGTCCTTCTGTGGCTTTTACGATGTACATCCCGGTGTCAAAATTTGAAATATCAATACTTATACTTTCGTATTCAAAAAATTCGTTCGCAAAAAGTATTTTACCTTGAATATCAATTATTTCAATTTTAATCGGTTTGTTTGTTTGTATTGACAAATTGACATTCAGTATATCGTCTGCGGGGTTGGGATTTAGTGATACATTCATACTTGATTTAATTTTCCCGACGGTTTCAATATTTGTAGATTGTCCAAAGGGTAAAATGTTGTAATAGATTTCAACATCTTCGCCGTCGAAGGCACCGTAAAATGCAATG
>DYOJ01000678.1 GCA_020720705.1 Acetofilamentum sp. | reverse complement strand
GAATTAGGAATTAGGAATTAAGAATTAGGAATTAAGAATTAGGAATTAAGAATTAGGAATTTTTTTATTATCAACTAATTTTTTTTAATATTCATTATCAATATCTTACAGTCTGTTGTCTGCAATCTGATGTTCATAATCTAATATAAGTTTCAAACATGGAAACACTTGAGTTTGACGAAAATATTGACGGTCTGTTTCATACAATTTGCACATCTATTGATGAAAGCCGCATCAGAGTTGCTGTTTCTGTTAATTCTGAATTGGCTTTTTTATATTGGCATACCGGTCGCCATATTTCCGATTTTGTTTTGCACAACACTCGTGCCGAGTACGGTAAACAAATTATTGAAAATTTATCGGACAAATTGACAAAGTTGTATGGTAAAGGTTGGTCATCCAATCATTTACGACATTGTCTCCGCGTTGCGGAGACTTTTACGGAGGATCAAATTTTATCTGCAACGCGGAGACAATTATCTTGGACGCATTTGAAAATATTAGCTTATGAAGCAAATGAATTGAAAAGATACTTCTATTTCGAAATGGCAATAGCACAGCGTTTGAATACCAGACAGCTTGAAAATCAAATAGATGCAATGCTTTTCGAACGAACTGCAATAGCGCAAAAGCCAGAGGAGCAAATTGTATCGGCTTTGAACGATTTATCGGAAAACAAAGTATTTAATCCGGATTTGGTCTTCAAAAGTTCATATTTGTTAGATTTTTTAGGTCTGAAAAACACTTACTTAGAGAAGAATTTAGAAGATGCAATTGTATCGAATCTGCAAAACTTTATCATGGAACTTGGTAACGGATTTGCATTTTTGGAACGTCAGAAATTAATTCAAATTGACGGGGTTGATTATCATCTTGATTTGTTGTTTTACCATCGAAAATTAAAACGTTTGGTTGCCATTGATTTAAAACTCGGCAAATTCAAACCGGAGTTCAAAGGTCAAATGGAGTTATATCTGCGCTGGTTAGAAAAATACGAAATGCAATCGGATGAAAATTTACCTATCGGCTTAGTGTTGTGCAGCGAAGGAAATTCCGAACATGTAGAATTGATGTTATTGAATGATAACGAAATAAAAATAGCTCAATATTTTATAGAATTGCCTGATAAACAGTGGTTTATAGACAAACTTACTCGCTCTGTCGAAATTGCTAAACATTATAAATTAGTGTAAAAGAAAATGTCAAAAATATTAAAAATATTTCTCACGTTTATTGCGATTATTGTTGCGGCTTATGTTCTGAGCATCAAGTTTATACGCATTGATTTAACTTCCGAAGGACGTTATACCTTGTCTGATTATACCAAAGAGAATTTGGATAAATTGACGGAGCCGATTTACGTCAAAATTTATTTGGAAGGTGATGATTTGCCTATGAATTTCAAAACGTTACGCCAAGCAGTGCAGGAACAATTGGACGAATTTTCAATCTATGCCGGCGGCGGATTGGAATACGTATTTATCAATCCGACCGAAAATAAAGACAAAGAAGTGCGTTTCGGAATCTATAAAGATTTGATGGATAAAGGAATAACCCCTATTGAAACCAATGAAATTAGTGCCGAAGGTAAGACCGCTCAAAAAATGGTGTTCCCTGCTGCACTTTTGAGTTTTAAAGGTAGAGAAACTGCCGTAAATTTGCTCAAAAACGACCCGAAATTTCCGCGTGAAAGTGAGCAAAATGTCAA
>DYOJ01000677.1 GCA_020720705.1 Acetofilamentum sp. | reverse complement strand
ATTTAACGCCTCCAGACAGGGCAGCAAGCAGGTTTTGTGAATAATTCGGGTTAAAGCCTTACTTTTAGGGTCGGTAATTAAATCAAGGTTTATATTTTGCAAACTTTCAATCACTTAACTATTTTTTGTTAATAATCAATTTATAAACGTAATTATTTGTTTATTTGGTATTTATACCATACTTTTTTGAGCGGATACAAAATTTCGTTCCGAATGTTTTTAGAAATTCAGTTGAAATTCAATCGAAATTCAATTGAAACTATTAAAAAACAAAGAATGACTACTTTTTGACCATTGAATGACTACTAAATGACAAAACATTCGATTGAAAAAACTGCAATAATCTACATGAAATCAAATATTTAAACGGTTTTCATACAAACACAGCATACAACGGTAAACTATTCTACTAATTTAAGGTCGTGCCCCATTTTATTTTTTTTTGTTTTCATGTAGAAAAGGTTGTGCGAATTGGTTTCAATTTCTATGGGTACAATTTCCACAATTTCGAGACCGTAACCTTCTAAACCGGCGCGTTTTACAGGATTATTTGTCATTAATCGAATTTTCTTGATACCTAAGTCGCGCAGAATTTGCGCGCCCACGCCGTAATCGCGTTCATCGTCGGCAAAACCGAGTTTGTGGTTCGCCTCAACAGTGTCGTAGCCTTCTTCCTGAAGTTTATAGGTTTTAATTTTGTTGAAAAAACCAATGCCGCGACCTTCTTGATTCATGTAAACCACAACGCCTTTACCTTCATTTTCAATCATTTCCATTGCTTTGTGCAGTTGGTCGCCGCAGTCGCAACGTTGCGAACCGAAAATATCGCCCGTAATGCACGACGAATGCACGCGCACGAGCACGGGTTCATCGGCTGTCCACGCACCTTTTATGAGTGCGGAATGCTCCAAGCCGTCGGACAGTTGGCGATACGGAATGAGGTTGAAACTTCCGTATTTTGTCGGCATAAGCACTTGCTCGCCGCGTTCGACGAGGGTTTCAGTTTCAAGTCTGTATGCAATTAAATCTTTGATTGTTACAAGTTTAAGGTTGAAGTTTTTGGCAACAATCATCAACTCGGGTAAGCGCGCCATGGTACCGTCTTCGTTCATAATTTCGACCAATGCGCCGCCGGGTTTTAAGCCCGCGATGACGGAAAAATCGACTGCCGCTTCCGTGTGTCCGGCGCGACGCAATACGCCTCGTTCTTTGGATTTGAGCGGAAAAATGTGTCCCGGTCGTCCTAAATCTTCGGCTTTTGTAGCTTCTTCAACCAATGCTTTGATGGTTTTGGCGCGGTCTGCGGTCGAAATTCCTGTTGTACAACCTTGTCCGATTAAGTCCACAGAAACTGTAAAAGGCGTGTGATGCAACGAGGTATTTTTGCCGACCATGAGTTCCAAATCTAACACTTCGCAACGCGTTTCGGGTATGGCAGCGCAAATCAGTCCGCGCCCGTGTGTTGCCATGAAATTGACTTTTTCGGGCGTAATGAGTTCGGCAGCCGTAATGAAATCGCCTTCATTTTCACGGTCTTCGTCGTCCACCACGATTATGATTTCGCCGTTTCGGAATGCTTCAATGGCTTCGGGAATGGTATTGAGTTTTATATCTTGAGTTTTATTTTTCAAATCGTTCATATTCTTCATAAATTGTGTCTGTAAGAAAACGTATAAATACTTGATTTTATGTCAATTATACTCTTCTTT
>DYOJ01000071.1:8066-9527 GCA_020720705.1 Acetofilamentum sp. | reverse complement strand
ATTTTGATGTATTTCAATGATTTATGAATTTTATTACAGACCCAATTTAAAGAATCGGCATCGGTTTTCTAAAGTTAATGCCGATTCATATGCTTAATTGTCTGAATTTTATTCACCGTACATCTCAATAATTTCTTCTTTTGTTTTGCCGAGAATGTTAAATTCCTTTCCGATTTTAATAAACGCATCCACAGCTTTATCAAGATGAGGGCGGTCGTGAGCAGCCGAAAGTTGAATACGAATACGTGCCGCGCCTTTTGCAACCACCGGGTAGTAAAATCCGATAACATATATCCCTTCTTCCAATAATTTTGCCGCAAAATCCTGCGATAATTTAGCGTTGAACAGCATCAAGGCAACTATTGCCGAATCGGACGGTTTCAACACAAAACCTGCAGATGCCATTCGACTTTTGAAATACTCTGCATTTTGTATCAATTTATCTCGCAAGTTCGTTGTTTCTTCGAGCATATCAAACACTTCGATAGCCGCACCGACAATTACAGGGGCGAGCGAGTTTGAGAATAAGTATGGTCGTGAGCGTTGGCGAAGCATGTTTACGATTTCCTTTTTCCCTGTAATAAAACCGCCCATTGCTCCGCCGAGAGCTTTCCCGAGCGTACTTGATATGATGTCCACACGGTTCATAACGTTATGATATTCATGTGTTCCGCGTCCTGTTTTCCCTATAAAGCCGGAAGCATGGCTGTCGTCCACCATAACGAGAGCATTGTATTTTTCGGCGAGGTCGCAAATTTTATCAAGTTTGGCAATATCGCCGTCCATCGAAAACACACCATCTGTAACAATCACTCTGAACTTTTGGGCTTGAGCAAGTTTCAGTTGTGTTTCCAAATCCTCCATATCGCTGTGTTTATAGCGATAACGAGCAGCTTTCGCCAACCTAACGCCGTCAATGATAGACGCATGATTTAGTTCGTCCGAAATAATCGCATCATCTTTCAAAAAAATTGGTTCAAAAATCCCACCGTTTGCATCAAACGCCGCAGCATAAAGAATGGTATCTTCCGTTCCGAAAAAATGTGCAATTTTTTGCTCCAATAGTTTGTGAATATCTTGAGTTCCGCATATAAAACGAACAGATGACATGCCGTATCCGTGAGAATCAAGTGTCCGTTTTGCGGCTTCGATAACGCGCGGATGCGAAGATAGTCCTAAATAATTGTTTGCACAAAAATTTATGACCTCGTGTCCGGTATCAAGTTTTATTTCTGCGCCTTGCGCCGTAGTAATGATACGTTCTCGTTTAAACAATCCATCGTTTTCGATAGTTGCCAACTCCTGTAACAAATGAGATTTAATGTCTGTGTACATACTCTTTTTTTTTATTTTTTTTATTCTGAATATTTTTTCTGTATTCTAAAATTTTCATCAAAAATAGATAAAACAAAACGCATGACACTAAAAAAAAACATGTTTTGAAATACAAAAACAAAGATG
>DYOJ01000071.1:0-7966 GCA_020720705.1 Acetofilamentum sp. | reverse complement strand
AACAAAACGCATGACACTAAAAAAAAACATGTTTTGAAATACAAAAACAAAGATGAGACCACTCCGATAAGCCGCTTAGCGGTTATTAATAGATAAACATAATGTAGATATTCAGACACTTATAAAACCGCTTAGCTGCTAAAAACACTTTCCGGAGTAGACTCAAAGATGTAAATCTAAATCACAAATTAAATATCCGTTAAACCGAGTTCAAGCCTTTTCTTTTTTGTAAAACCTTTAACAACAAGATTATACGATTCATCTATCCATTCGCGAATTATGCTGTCCGTAATTGTGCCGTTTATATGTATTGAGTTCCAATTGGATTTGTTCATGTGAAATGCTGCCTTAACCGCAGGATAATGTTCTCGCAATTCTATTACCTTTTCGGGAGCGCATTTGAGGGCAATGTGAAATTCGCCTTCTAAATCGGTAAGTAAATACATTTTTTCTGCAACTTTCATCACCATAACAGTTTCGTTGAACGGAAATTCTTGGGTTGTGTAGGGCTTAGCCAAACAATAATTGAGGATTTCTTCTACATTCATAATTTTTATTTAAAAAAACAATATTCGGAATAATTTTTGAGTTTAAATATCAAGATTATTTGAAATCATAAAATTAGTTGTATATTTGCATTGTGAGCTATTATTTTGTGCTGTTATTTTGTCCTTATTATTTTGTCCTAATTTAGATATTAAGAAATATGAAAAAGTTAATTGTTCTTGCTTCTGTAATTTTAATACTTGGCAGCGTAGTGTTCACCTCATGCTCCAGAAAACGGCTGTGTCCTGCGTATCCGCCTTCGGTTTATCATCGAGAATCCGGCGATGCTTTGGAGAACGAAAACGAAAAACTGATTGATGAACAAAATATGGGAGTCAATCAAATCTAATTGAGTTTAATTGTTTGTGCGTAAATTCTAAAACATCATTTTAAGTCATTTATACTATCATCGGGGATAGGCTGAGATTTATATTTTCTGTAATTAACTGAGAATCTATTATTTGTGTCTATCTAAACTCTCAACTTTAAACCGTAAACAGTATAAGTATGCTTATTTAATGTGATAGTTTAAATGAATGGTTCGTAAGATGAGTCTTTAATATATACCGAAAGGCATCCATACTTTTGTTCAGCAAAAAATAAAACCGAATGGTTAGAATGCTGCGAATCTTGTTATTTTTGTCAGTGTTGTCAGGATTTTGTTCGATACGTGCAAGTGCACAAGGTGAATTAGACGAACAACACAAGATTTTTTTTCGAAATGAAAAAACCTTTGCCTTCGATTTAAACTCGAACGGTTGGGGGGCAAATTACCGTTACGGCAAACGCAATGTGGCTCGCGACAAATTTTTGTTTGAAGGTGATTTGAACTTTATTAAACATCACAAAGAAGACAAAATATTATCAATTCGCGGTTTTTCGCTCAAACGGTTTGTGTTCGGGAAAACAAATTATGTGTTTGACTCCCGATTTTCAGTCGGATATCAATACGAATTGTTTGAAAAAACAGACAAAGGTTCGGTGTCGGTTCGTGTTTTCGGACTTGCCGGCGGCACGCTTGCCTTTCTGAAGCCGATATATTATCATGTGGAAAAAGGTGATGGCACCGGTGAGGATACTGTGCTGTTTCACAATGAAATACAATACCATTTGATATACGGAACAATGCCTTATTTTTACGGTATCAGTCAAATATCCATCTTGCCCGGTGTGTACGGTAAATTAGGTTTGGGCGTAGATTTCAGCCGCTCGGATAAACGTGTGCAGACGATTGAAGCCGGAATTACGCTCGAAGTTTTCCCGAAAAAATTGGAAATCATGGCAACAGAAACCAACAAACAAATTCTTCCGGTGGTTTTTGTATCTTACCGATTCGGAAAAGTCGTAAGCGGCTATCACCTCAAAGACGCTGATGAAGGCACCTTACCTTAATAATTGACTGTAATGCGGTTACACCACATCTCAATTCTATTGTTCATTGCTTTCAGGCTCACTATGGTCGTTGGTGTACAAGCTCAGTCGCCACTTCCCGATTCTGTTTTGGTTTATAATGATATTGAGCGAGCTTTGCTCAATAAGCAAGCCGCTTATGCACTTGAACTTACAACCTACGGCGACTTGCCCGAAGGTATTGATTCACTCACCGAGTTACGATACCTGTACATTTCGGATTGCATGATTGAACGATTGCCGAAATCGCTAATGAAATTAGATAAACTTGAATATTTGTATCTGAATAACAACAGATTAGTTGAACTTCCGCCGATACCTGATTCTTGGCAAAATTTGAAAATATTATCTGTATCCGGCAACCAATTGCGTGCTTTACCCAAAGGATTGATAAAATTAAACAAGTTAGAAGTCCTTAACCTTGCCGATAATTCGCTGTCGGCTTTACCCGAAGAATTAGGGCAACTAAACCGTCTTAAAAGGTTGGATATTGCACATAATCAGATAAAAACACTTCCGGAAACTATGAGCAATCTCGCTAATTTGGAATATTTGAATATCAGCGAAAACAGAATCAGAAACATTCCGCTCAACCCAAAAATTTCCTGCCAAATAAGAGAACTTTATTTTGATGCCAACAATTTAGATGTTTTTCCGCCCGGAATTTTTGAAATGGCAGACTTACAAGTGTTAAGCCTATCGGACAATTTGATACAGTCTATTCCGGAAGCGTTTTCAAATTTAAAAAATCTTCGTCAAATTTGCCTTGCACGCAACAGGTTGTCCAAACTTCCGGAATTATTCAGCAGTTTGACAAGCATCGAAGTGCTCGACCTTGCCGAAAATAAATTAACGTTGCTTCCCCCGAGTTTTGACGAACTAAAGCATTTAAGTTATCTAAATCTGTGCAATAATAAATTTGAAACCCTGCCGCCGTCTGTATTGCTCCTGCCCAAACTGAGTTTACTCGGCTTGGAGGGGAACACTATTTTTAATATGCCCGCAGTCCCGAAAGAAATTAAACTATTTTAGAAAACGAATTTACCGTAATTGACTGATAATCTATTACTTGAAACCATTTCAAACCTAAACTATAACCCTCATAGCATATCGTATGGTAACAATAAAATCCATTTTGGAATAAATGATGAAACGCATGAGAACAATCTTTATTTTAGTTATAAGTATATTGTTATTCAATAACTTAGCAAGCCAAAACATTAGTTATGCGCGACAAATTATTGATTCCTTATGCTCGCCGACTTATGCCGGACGCGGTTACGAATTTGACAACGACGGCAAAGCTGCAACTTTTCTTGAACGCCAATTTAAAGAATTAAAACTTAAAAAATTCAATAACACTTATCGTCAAAATTTTACAACAAACGTAGCTGTTTTCAACGGAACGACCATAATTTTGATGGATGGTACGCCACTCGTAATCGGTGCCGATTGCCTGATTAAATCATACTCGGCGCCTGTTCACGGTACTTTTGATGTTATACATTTTACTCCTGATATTTTTAGGGATACCATGCAATACGGCATCCTGCTTAGCAAAGTAACGCCTGAAGTTGCTGTTTTGGTAGATACTTTGGGCTTAAATCGTCCGGATTTTAAACCGGAATACGACAGATTATTTACAAAAAACGCAATAAACGCACGTGTGTTGATAAAAGTTTCCGACAAAAACTTGATGCACACACCGGCTGTCTTTCAATCAAATTATTCCGAAATAGAACTAACACGCTCGGCATATTCTGAAAATTGCAAAAAAATCTTTTTAGATATTGACACTGAATTTTTAGAAAACGAACCTACACAAAACCTTATCGGATACATCAAAGGACAAACGGATACTTGCATCGTTTTTTCGGCACATTACGACCATTTGGGTAGCATGGGGGAGGGGGTGTATTTTCCGGGTGCACACGATAATGCCTCCGGAACAGCAATGGTGTTAGACATTGCCCGACACTATAAATCACTTAAAGTAAAACCACATTACACCTTAATTTTCATACTGTTCGCAGGAGAAGAAATCGGGTTAATAGGTTCGTTTTATTTTACAGAAAATCCGCTTTTTGCTTTGTCAAAAATAAAATTTTTAATCAATATTGATATTGTCGGCAGTGGAGATAAAGGGATACAGGTTGTAAACGGAAAAGAATTTCCGAATCAATTTAATATCCTGACCTCAATAAATACGAATAAAAAATATTTACCGCAAATAAAAATAAGAGGGTCTGCTGCCAACAGCGACCATTATCCGTTTTTCGTCAAAGGAGTTCCGAGTTTTTTTATCTATACCTTGGGCGAATATAAGGAATACCACAATATCTACGACCGTGCCGATGCCGTTCCGCTTAGCGGTTACGAGGGACTTTTCCGATTGTTACTCGGATTTGTGTCCGAACTTTAAATTTCGTAAAAAAAATTTGAATCTAAATCAAAAAAGGCGTATTTTTGCAAACAAAATATAAATTAACGAAAATGTCAGTAAATAAAGTTATATTAATCGGCAATGTAGGCGCAGACCCCGAAGTAAAATACGTTCAAACAGATGTGCCTGTTGCACGATTCAGTTTGGCTACCAGCGAATCTTATAAAGACAAAAATGGTCAAAGACAAACTCAAACCGAATGGCATAATGTTGTGGTTTGGAGAGGTTTAGCCAAAGTTGTTGAGCAATATGTAAAAAAAGGCTCAAAACTATATATTGAAGGAAAAATTACAACCCGTCAATATGAAAAAGACGGAGTAACCAAGTATTTTACAGATATTGTTGCTCGTGAAATGAAAATGTTAGACTCGCGCAATGACAGCGAGGCAACAAACTACCAATCCAATGCACCTGTCAGTCAAAATACCGTAAAACCGACAAATACACAACCGGTTTATGAAGCCCCTGATTTTGACAGTTCTGAAGAGCCTATGGACGACTTGCCATTTTAAAAAGCATTAAATCAAATCAATACGCCTCCATACGGACGGCGGCATGTCTTACTAAATCCAAGCTAAATTGGAACCTGACGACCCTTTATCCGCTATTTTTGCCGAAATAATTATACAACCTTTAAGTCCGGTTATCGTTATCGGGCTTTTGGTTATTTTGATTTTATTGATTTCATCGGCACTCATCTCCGGCTCCGAAATTGCTTTCTTTTCAATGAGTCCGCGCGAGATAGAAACTATCAAGAAAAAACAAAGTAAAAAAAACGGCAATATTTTATTGTTATTAGAAAAGCCGGAGAAACTACTTGCTACAATCCTGATTTCCAATAATTTTGTAAATGTCGGAATCGTTATGCTGACATCTTATGTGATGAACAGCCTGTTTGATTTTTCGCAAAACGAACTTACAGGGTTTATTGTTCAGGTTATCTTCATAACATTTCTTATATTATTGTTTGGCGAAATAATTCCAAAAGTTTATGCGTCCGAAGCCGGTATCCGATTTGCAAGAATGACTGCCGGCGGTTTATTGTTTGCTTTCAAGTTGTTCAGTCCTATAAGTAATTTGCTTGTGAGTTCTACCAGATTGGTAAACAGACGTTTAAAAAGTAAGCACAATATCTCGATAGAAGAATTATCACATGCCTACGAACTGACACACACGGATATAAAAGAGGATAAAAATATACTTGAAGGTATTGTAAATTTCGGTTTCATTGAAGTTAAAGAAATACTAAAACCGCGCGTAGATGTTATTGCTGCCGAAATAAGTTACGGATATAACAAAGTCCGCTCCCTGATAACCGAACACGGCTACTCCAGAATACCTGTTTACGAAGAAACCTTCGATAAAATTAAAGGTATTTTATACGTGAAGGACTTGCTGGAATATCATACAGAAGCGGACGATTTTGAGTGGACAAAATTTATCCGACCGCCATATTTTGTGCCTGAAAATATGAAAATTAACGGCTTACTTCACGAGTTTCAAACCAAGAAAATGCACATGGCATTGGTGTCGGATGAATACGGAGGAGTTGCCGGAATTGTTACCCTTGAAGATGTATTAGAAGAAATTGTCGGCGATATCAACGACGAAACAGACAGAGAACGAAGTCTTTACACGATAATCTCAAAAACGGAATTTTTACTGGACGGGAAAATACTTATCAATGACTTGTATAAAATTACCGGAGAAGAAGACGTTTTTGAAGACCTCCGAGGTGAAGCCGATTCTGTTGCAGGCTTGATACTCGAAATTAAAGGCGAAATTCCTAAAAAAGATGAGATTATTCGCATTAAAGATTATGTGTTTAAGATAACTTCAGCCGATAACCGAAAAATTAAACAAATGCAATTAAAAATTGACCGAAAGAAATGAAATCCGTGAAAATAGTTACACTCCGGACAATCTTATGGTTCGTACTTGCAAGTGCTTGCACGGAAAACATTTACGCTCCGAAACCGCGTGGATATTTCAGAGCCGAATTTCCGGAAAAATCATATCAACCTTTTGATTCCGTCGGGTTTCCGTATCGGTTTCAATACCCGACTTATGCCGATATTCGCCAAGATAAAGCGTGGAACTCCGAACCTTTTTGGATAGATATTTTTGTTCCGAAACACAAAGTTGAAATTCATTTTACATATCACACTATAAAAAATAATTTACCCGAACTAACTGAGGATACACGAAAATTTGCCTATAAACAATCCATAAAAGCAGATGCGATTACTCCGATTGAATGGGTTAATGCAGAAAAAAAGGTGTACGGATTGCTCTATGATATTAAAGGAAATGCAGCCTCAACCCTACAATTTTATCTCACCGACAGTGCCAAACATTTTTTGCGAGGTTCGTTCTATTTTAATGCTGTTCCGAACAAAGATTCTCTCGCTCTCTCACAAAAATTCTTTCGAGAAGACCTTGACAAACTTATCGAAACTTTTGAATGGAAACAATAAACATTCTAAAAAAAAAATAGTATCTTTGACTTTACAAACAAACGTAATACCGGCTTAATTTTTTGGACAACAACAATTGTAAGAAGCTTATATCCAATTTATTCAAAATAAATAAAATTTGTAATGATTCGTAAATTAGCAGTCTTTTCGGAATAAATTCAAATATAAAAAACAGACTTTTTATAAATCATTCTGAATAATCACAGAATTCATAAATAAAAATCAATGAACACATTAGAATTAGACCTCAATAAACGATACACTTTTGCCGATTATCTCACATGGGCAGACGATGTACGCCGAGAACTTTTTGACGGGTTTATAAAACTGATGACACCGGCACCCGTTCGCAGACATCAAAAACTGTCACGTAAAATCTTTTTAGATTTGGCTAATTTTTTGGAAAAAAAAAGCGGGTCGTGTGAAATTTATCATGCTCCGTTTGATGTTCGTTTTCCAAAGATAACTAAAAAAGGAAACAAAGATGTTTATACCGTTGTACAGCCTGATATTGTCGTTGTGTGCGACCCTGAAAAATTAGACGATTACGGCTGTATCGGTGCGCCGGATTTGATAGTCGAAATCGTTTCGCCAAGTTCGGCTACACGAGATTTGAAAGACAAATTTGCCCTTTATGAAGCCGAAGGTGTGCTTGAATATTGGATAGTTTACCCGGGCGAAGATACAATTTCTGTTTTTATTTTGGAAAACCAAAAATATGTCTTGCGAGGCATGTACACCAAAGAGGACAAATTGAAACCTACAATTTTTGAAGATTTGGAAATTGACTTAGAACGAATTTTTACGGATTAATTTTCTATACTAAAAAAACGTGTTAAACATTAATTTTTATAATCAGTCAATATGCTGAATTTTAATTAATTCTACTTTACGAAGTTATGCCGGCAAAAGAAAAGCGTGGACGCTTATTGCATTTTCTATTTGCGTTTAGCGTCCACGCTAAACTATTCTAAGCACAAACTTTGCCGAAATCTTAAACTTCGTAAAGTCGAATTAATTGCGTAACTGTAAACAGTAAACTATAAACCGGAAAACAGTATCCAATCGAAGCACTCAACTGTAAACAGTA
>DYOJ01000676.1 GCA_020720705.1 Acetofilamentum sp. | reverse complement strand
TAGATTTACAATATTTTAGAGTCTGTTGTCTGTAATCTGATGTCTTAAATTTAATATTATAAAATCATCAAAACACTAATATACACACCGTAAACCGAAAATTTATATTTAAGCGTATGAATATCAGTAAAATATAAACAAAATAAATATGAAAACAAGATGTATAATTGTTGATGACGAACCTTTGGCAAGAGACGTAGTTCGTGCACATCTGTCTAATTTTGAGGATATTGAAATTGCTGCAGAGTGTGAGAACGCCCTCGAAGCCGGCAAAATTTTGCGTGAAAAGCAAATTGATTTAATGTTTATGGATATTGAAATGCCCAAAATTTCGGGTTTTGATTTTCTGAACGATTTAAGCTCTCCGCCCAAAGTGATTATTATTACAGCATACCGAAATTATGCCTTGAAGGGTTATGAATTTGATGTTGTGGATTATTTGCTGAAACCTGTTTCTTTTGACAGATTTTACAAAGCCGTTAATAAGTATTTCAAATTAAGGCAAAACGAATCGGATTTGGATTTGCGCTCCGAAGGCGAAAATAAAGAAGAATATTTATATCTTAACGAAGATAAAACAATTCACAAAATATTTTTGTCTGAAATTCAATACATTGAGAGTTTTCGGGAATACATAAAAGTGCACACCGCCGAGCGTACGGTTATGACAAAAATACCTATCAGCAAAATTGAAGAACGGCTTAAAGATTTCGGATTTGTGCGTGTTCATAAATCCTACATCGTTGCCGCATCAAAAATTACGGCATTTAACGCCGGTTCGGTTTTTATCGGGAAACTCGAATTACCAATAGGGCGAACCTACAAAGATGCCACGATTGAAGTATTAAAATACGATTCTAATTTACTGTAAATGCGACTTTTATAAAAGTTTTTTCGGCTCGCTGCGTTCTTTTTTTATTAAGTTAAATCGCAAACCCGTTATCATCATAAAATCTTCGGCATCTTCAATCAAATCGCTGTCTGAGGGTTCGTAATACCAATTGATAGTGAGTTTTTTACCGCGTTGCGCAAACTCGGTAAAAAGCTTCAACATCTCCAAAATCTTTTTTGAGGAGCTGGTGTTGTAATAAGTGAGCTTAAAGTTGAATGTGAGTGAATCGGCTTGTGTATCGGCATATTCGCGCAACCAATTCAACAGCGGATTAAAAAACTCATCAACTTGCTCCAAATACGACTCTCCGCTGATTTCGCACACTCCTGTATGTGGGTTAAAATCAACTATAGGTCTGTAATATTCATCTTCGACTGCTTGTATAATAAGGTGTCTCATACGGTTATGTCAAATCAATTGTCAAATCAATTCTATTATGATTGTCAAAGTTATGATAAGTTCATAAAAAAACGAATTTTTTTTGACGATTTTTTTAAATTTATACATTTTTAAAACTGATAAGACAAAGAATACTCTGCTAAACTTTCTTGCAAATTTTTGTTATTTAGAGTGTTGCAAGCTTTATGAAATTATGGAATTAAGATTTCAAATTCTTATTATTTTTATTCATAACTTTCATAATTCTCTGTATTCTGTTTTAGCAATGTCTTTTTGTTTCTGTGAGTTTTTTAAAGTGTAATGTGTAAATATATGACATAAAGCATTTTACAATATTTTCGATTTTTTTGTAAATATCTCTTTATTATGTGAAACATCCATGACAAAATTTTTGACACACAAGGGAATGATTAGAAATTATCTT
>DYOJ01000675.1 GCA_020720705.1 Acetofilamentum sp. | reverse complement strand
AGATTAGCATTAAAAAAAACACTAAGGATTTCAATCCGTTGTAATATTTTGAGTTAAAAAAATAACTTATCGGAATAGCGATTGATAAAGCCGGTATTAAAAAAAGTTCACTGCCGGAGGATTCCAAAACGAGAGTCATGACTGTAACTACAAATAGTTCGAGAATAAACAACCGGATATAATCTCGTGTTAAAATATTGAGCTTAAAATATTTACCGAGCATCATAAAACCGGATACGAACGTAAGCCCCGACACATAACCAAGCGCTACATAAGTCGTAAGGCTCTGTTTGTCAGTAGTTTGGAACGTGGCATTGTTCTTTACGGATTCAAACACGGTTATGTTTCCCGTGAGTACAAATTCCGTCATTACCAATAAAATATAAGGTGAAATCACCCCGACAATGATGCTCAACAACTCTGCAGGGTGTTCGCGCCGGATAAATATTTTGCTTAGTACAAAGAGAAGTGCAATCCAGATAAAATTGAAATAAAACAGAGATGCTAAGGATACAAATAATCCGACATCAAAAAATGTTGCAACATCAACTTTTGCTCTTAGGGCAACTAATGACTTTTGTAAAGCTCGTATCAAAAGGATTGTGCCTACTAAAAATGGGATGTGATGTGGACGGAATTGAATAAATCCGGCTATGGAGAGTAGGATAAATCCGATTAAAAAATTTTTATTATCAAGAATATTTGTTTTGAAAATCAGACTGATGTACATAAACGTTGCTGCCGTAAGCAAGCCTGCGATAAGTAAGGCAGAAAGTATCGGATGTATCGAAACTACAACTTTACTAAACAATAAATCAAACAGATACCCTCGATGCCCATCCAACATGCCGGAAGTGCCGTTCATGCCGATATTTACCGAATACGAACCGGCGAAAATGGGAATAAGGATGAGCACAGGCGGCTGCGCACTTTTCAAAAGTTTAAGCATCAGAATAATTTTCAAAAAAAAGGCGGAAATGATTCGTTACACGAACATCTCCGCATTGTAAAATTTGTCGGACATTATTTTGTAGCTGCCCAACGACGAATTTCAGTACGGAACCAATTATCGGCTTCGTCCGTCCATTTAAAATTATCGCGAATGTATGCAACGGTATCTTTCTCGATATCGGTATATGAATCGCCGTCCATCACTTTTTCGAGTAACGATTTTGCATCTTCTAACGAAATTCTGCCGTCTCCGCGACCTGCAACTGCTTCTTCTGCGGCTTTCAACAATTCGTCATCGTACTTGTTGCCGTCAATTTGTCTGTAATAGCTCATAATTTGATGTTATATGGGGTTAAAACTTGCATCAAAATTACAAAATTAGTGTAAACAAAAAATTTTTTTATATCAAATCCGAAATTTATTTTACAAAAACTCCGATTCGGTATATTTTCTCTTTTATTGTGCGTTTTTTTAGGTTCATTATTTTTGATTTTTTCAGGGAAATTTTCGAATTATGTGCTTTTGATTTAGACTAAATTTTCTATGACATAATTGAAAAGGAAAAAAATAGTATCTTTGCAATTACAATTAAACTGTTTTGGAGTGAATATGGATAGGCAGGTAGATAAAAATCTTATTAATTCTCACGATAGATTTTTTAAAGAACTTTTCTCGAAAAAAGCGGAAGTGAGCGAATTTATTGCAAAAACTTTACCGGTTGAAATTTCACAAAAAATTGATTTACAATCACTTGAATTAGACAAAACCG
>DYOJ01000674.1 GCA_020720705.1 Acetofilamentum sp. | reverse complement strand
ATGTCAAACCAAATCAGAAATGCTCGGTCGTTGAGTTCTCTTGATTACACGGACGCAAACGGGGTTTGGACTCACACAATAATAACAATCACGAACACGACCGGAACGGTTTTTAATTATAAGGCGATGAATACGGAATATACGCCGATTTGCGAAACAAATCAACATTTGGAGAATAATGTTTGTGTTTTGAACCAAAAAAGCGTTTTTTGTGATGAAAATAACAACAATCCGGCAAATTCAAGCGACACAGTGCTTCAAATTGTTGTGAATTGGGTAAATAATTCTTGGGAAACACCTTCATTATGCGGTTGGGAATGTTACGAAGATTTTCATGTTGAAAATAATTTATGCCTTAGTGATGAAAAAAGCGTTGATTGTGACGGAAATAACAACAATCCGGCAAATTCAGGCGACTCTGAGTCGCAGGTTGTTGTGAATTGGCTCGGAAACGGTTATTCACAACCTGATTTGTGTTTATGGTTTTGCAACGAAGGATTTCACAAAGACGGAGAAATTTGCGTTATTGATGATGTTTGTTTAAATGTTGTTTGCGAACAAAACGAACATTGTGTAAACGGTTTTTGCGATTGCAACGAAGGATTTCATTATGAAAATCTTATTTGTGTAACAAATGATTTGTGTGCAAATGTAACTTGTGACGAAAATGAATATTGCAGCAACGGTGCTTGTTTTTGCAATGAAGGTTATCATTTTGAAAACACAATTTGCGTTATTGACGACATTTGCGAAAATACAACTTGCCGAGAAAACGAACATTGCAGCGACGGAGCTTGTATTTGCAACGAAATGTATCATTTAAACACTTACGGTTTTTGTGAATATAATGTAAAAATGATTGATTGTATTGACGAATTACAAAACCCGGCAAATTCCCAAAATATTGCGGAACAAGTTCCCGTTCATTGGAATTTTGAAACAGAAAGTTACGCAAAAGCCGCCGAATGTGATTGGATTTGTTTTGACGGTTACAATTTGGAAAACGGCGAATGTAAAATAACCGAAAATCAAAGCGAATATGAAAAAATATTGGCAACTTTTACTTTTTTGGGCGAATATTTTGCCGAATCAATCGAATTAAACGGCGTTTTAATGGGATTTGAGATAACAAACACATCAAAAGAAGAAAAATTGTTTATCTATTGGGATTCCGAAAATGACGGACACACAGAAATGCTTGTTCTTTTTCCCGAATCAGCTGTTGAATACAAAGTTGAAACAATCAACGGTAAAACTTCAATTGTCAAAATTTTAGATATAAACGGACCGGGATGGCTTGAAGAAGAAAATGGTGAAAACTATGGATTAAGTTCAGAATTTGCAAACATGGGACTTTTCGGAACAATTGCAGGATTTGATGAAAAAGGAAATCCTTACATGAAATATGATGAAAAAAATCCAAACAGTTATGTTGAAGTTGATTACGATAAAGACGGGACAACAGATGTTGTTTTGAGGCTTAAAACAGGTGAAAATATTGTTGTTTTTGACATTGAAACAAAACAAATTATTGTTGACGGAAAAATTACAACAGATGATGACAAAAATAAAACCGCCGAAGGCGGTTGCTCTTTTTCAATTGCAAAACAAATGCAAAGGGGCGAATACGCAGATTCGCCCCTACGAGGGAACTTCTTTGCGTCGTTTATGTTGATGATTGGCTTATTAATATTAAAAAAGAAATATTCCTCAAAATAATA
>DYOJ01000070.1 GCA_020720705.1 Acetofilamentum sp. | reverse complement strand
GTTTATCAGATGAACCTACAATCAATTAATAATAAAACCGTATGGATTGCCGTGGCATTGTCACTTGCAGTTGTACTGATTGTGTCTTTGGTTATTCGCAATGACAAAGCAATTATGACAGATGCGATTTCAGCCGTTCCTGCAGATGCAGCGCTCAGGATTGAAATACGAGATCCTGCGGAATTGTCAAATTTGATGACAAATGACGATGGTTACAAAATGCTCGGAAATTTTAGTTTCTTTAATGATTTTGTAAACAATATCAAACTCATTGACAGCCTATCCGAAAAACATCAAATCTTCGGAAAACTAAAGCACAATAATCTGATTATTTCTGCTCATAATAAAGGGTTGAATAAAACTGATTATTTGTATGTTATAACACTTTCGGACAGTGAAAAAGATGAAATAAAAAATATGCTTATTCACTATTTGAAATCTAATTTTCAAATCAGCGAAAATATATACGACGATGTAAAATATTATGCTTTGAGTAAAGATTCAACAAGCTCGGCAGAGCATTACATCAGTTTTTGCAAATCGTTTGTGATGTACAGTAAAAACCAATTACTGGTCGAACAATCAATACTGAGTTTAAACCATGAGCAAATTCCTGACGAACATATAGCTCAAATGTATGAAAATCTGGACGGTAACAGTTTGATTAAGTTATATGTCAATTATGCTAAACTCCCCAAAATATTACAAACGTTCACAAACGAACAAACTGCAAACCGGCTTGAGGATTTTCAAACCATTGCCGAAGCCGGAGTAATGGATATGAGTATTGACCGTAAAGCGATACATATCAGCGGGTACACATCGGCTAAGAAAAGTAAACATTTCATCTCCGTTTTTAATGAATTACCTCCGGCTCCTTTAGAAATTACTGAAAAATTCCCTGCAAAAACTGTATTTTTTGATGTCTTTAGTATCGGGAAAGGAGAGATTTTTTACAAATATTATTCAAACTATCTTACGGAAACAGGTGAATATGTTGCCTTGCAAAAATATCTCGAAAATTTTAAAACGAAATATCAAGCAGAAAAAAATTCAAATATCTATGCTTATTTCGACACAGAACTTGCTTATTTACTGACAGATGTAAGAAAAAACGGTCAAATGCACCATGCATACGGAATAGCTCATTTGAATAAAGATTATGATTTTGTAAAATATTTATCCGAATTGACACTTGACAGCCTCAAAGACAAGCGAGCCAGAACGATGACGCACAAAATAGGCAAAAATGAATACACCTATCATCTTATACCGGATAAAACACTGTTTAAACATATTTTCTCACCGATATACACTTCATTGGATGCGAATTACGCATACATCGCCGGAGAATATTTGATACTTGCCGAAACACACGAAGCGATGAAAAGTTATTTGCAAGCATCCGCTTCGGAATTGATGTTTGAAAGCGACAGCCGAAATGAGGAGTTGATGGAATATCTGGCAGACGATGCCCACATTACTGCTGCTACGACACCTTACGGATTGAACACAATTCTGCAAAAACATCTTACTGAAAACGAAGCAAGTAATCTCGAAAACGATATGCCGCTCTGGCGCAAAATCAACGGACCGATAATTCAAATTACTGCAAAAGAGGGTGCCGCATATACAGCAATCCACTTCAACCGAACTGAAAGCACCGAGGCAGATGCAGCATGGGAAGTTCGCACTGACAGCATATCGGACGGAAAACCGCATATTGTCAGAAACCATATCAACGAAGAAAAAGAAATATTGATTCAAGATAAGAAAAATAAAATATACCTGATTGACGGTGCCGGACAAATTCTATGGAGCCGACCGATTGACGGTAAAATCATGGGTGATATTGAACAAATAGATTATTATACAAATAATAAATTGCAATATATTTTTAACACTGAAAATCAAATACATGTAATTGACAGATTAGGAAAAGATGTTGAAGGTTTCCCCAAAAAACTGCCGGAAAAAGCCTCAACCGCAATGACTGTTACGGACTATGACAATACAAGAGAATACAGATATTTTATTCCCTTGCAAAACAAAACCATCTATGTAACAGACAAAAACGGAACAGCACTGAAGGGTTGGAATTTCGGAAAAACAAAAACTGTCGTAAAGAAACCTGTAAAACATTTTTCAAATCAAGGAAAAGACTACATTGTGTTCTTTGACCAAAGCGAAGTATATGTTACAGACCGTAAAGGCGACTTGCGCGTGATAGTTTCATCAAAATTTCCGATAGCAGATAATGCAGAATTTTACTTTGAAGCCGGCACCAACACTGTGCCTTCCCGATTTTACACAAGCGGGCCGAACGGGACTGTCTATATTTTTGATTCGGAAGGCAAGGTTAATAAACTAACATTCGATGAATGTTCGCCAAAACATTTCTTTGTTTTGACAGACATCAACGGAGACGGATTGAACGAATATATTTTTGCTGACCAAGATGAATTGCGTGTATATTCAAAAAATAAGGACGTCATTTTTTCAACATCAATTTCGGGAAACATCAGCGAGAAGCCTGATTTTTACAAATATTCGGCTAAAAATATCAAAATCGGTGTATTTTCGCGCGAAACCAATAAACAATATCTTTATGAAAACAACGGCAAAAAAGTAGCGGGGTTTCCGACAATCGGTGTCGGACGGTTCAGCATTGCGGCATTTAAATCTGCAAATTATTTCAGCCTAATATCCAATAAAACAACCGGAACAGTATGCAAATACGATTTAAGAGAAAAATAAACAATTCCTAACAAAAAAAAATGTATCTTTGTAGCTCAATTTTGATTTATAAATTTTGAAGAAAATAATATGAAAGCAAAACTCTTATTCAAGCGCATAGCGTTTTTTGTTACTTTTGGCTCAGTATTTACAATACAATCCTGCCGAGATTACGAAAACATGGACTTGTTTCCCGAACTTAGTCATTTACAAACGGATTCACTGCATTTAGAGGGTGCTTTGGCAATCTCAATGGTTGATACAAAAATCAAACTTAAAGATTTTTTTCCGGGAATAGACTCCTCGCTATGGGCAGAAGTGGATGAGCAAGATATGGTGCATTTACGAATGTATTATAAAGATTTGATTTCAATCAAAATGTCTGATATGTTTCCGGGTATCAATTACGACACAAACAACTCCGGAATACAATTACCTGAAAGTGAATTCGTTATAACATCAGACCCGCAACGTATGAAAATCTACGACAAAATGCTCTCGGGACATTTGTTTTTCAACAATCCGAAAATATCGTTCATCATCAAAAATGAAATACCGCGCGTTACTTATTTCAGAATGGACACCGTAAATTTTTTCGATTTCGGTAACACAAAAGTAACACACGCCGAAGACACCTACACAGAAATACTTGCTCCGCAAACATTTAACACATTTACGAATACAAATTTCTTAATTGACACCACACGTGTTCCGGAACTTGACCAAGCATTCTCACCTGTACCCCACAGAATAGGATTTGTCGTAACGGCAAAATCGCCGGCAAACCAAACCCTCCCCTTTAATGTTTCCGGAAATGAAACAATAAGTGCAGATGTTGATATTGACCTGCCTCTCGAAGTTCGTTTGGAAGATTTATTTATAGCAGACACCATACCCTTTACGTGGGACGGAGCAATATACGAACAAGCAAAATCAGCAACGTTAAAAATTAAATTTGTAAACGGATTTCCGTTTCAAGGTTTAGGACAAATATACTTTGCCGATACAACAAACTTCGGGACTGTAACACGAGCAAATTATATAGATTCCGTTTTTACGGATACTACACAGCCCGACATTGACGAGCGCGGTTGGATATTCCGCTCTGCAAAAACTGACGGCACCGGCTACGTAACAACACCGGCACCAACAGAAGTAGAAATAACACTTACCCAAGAAAGAATTAAAAAATTAATGGAACAACATGCCTCAAGGGTAATTATTCGCGGGCGTTTTGACCACGACCCCTCAAATACTGTTCCGAACATTTATGTCAGAATTTTGGGCGACTATACTTTGGATGCGAAAATTGGTGTCAAATTAGAATATGAAGGTAACACAAATGATGAATTTTAAACACATAAACCCTATGAAATCAGTAAAAAAATCAATAGCACTCCTTTTTGTAATGTTTTTTTTAGTTACCGGATTACGCGCACAGGACAATGTGATGTACAATATGCGTCGTTTACCGCAATATACTAAAGATAATGTAGCCAAGCAGCCGGATTGCAAGCTGTATATCGGCATGCCCGTTCTTAGCAGTACGTTCATAAGCACCTATCATTCAGGATTTACGTTCAAAGATGCGATAGTACCGGACCCACACCGAGCAGACACATTTATGATAGATATAGACGGAATGGAAGCTGCAATGAAAGAGAAAAACTACATCAGCACGACAATGGAATTTGATATACTCAGCTTTGGATTCCGACTGCCGAACAGTTACTATTTCTCATTCGGTATGGCAAACAAAACCACCATGAATTTCCAATACCCACGTTCGATTTTGGAGGTACGAAACGGTAATTACAGACCGGACGGCACACCGCTGGATTTTACATTCGGTCAGGATTTTACAAACTATTTTGAAACATCTTTCGGACTATCCAAAGAATTTTACAACAATATGAGTGTCGGTTTACGTGTAAAACTACTGTCGGGGATGGCAAATTTTGAAGCAAGAAATATCGGCATGAAATGGTACACCGATGTGGACGATTATGACTACACCTTTGCTACCGAGATGCTCATCCGCGAAGCAAATATAGTCGCCGGAGCAGATGCAACACAGTTAAATACCGGTGATACCGCAGCGTTTACCCAATTTGTTGAAGATTTGGGTAATTCCATTGAAGATTTTATGGACGAAAAAACTACAGCATTTGATGAAGGCAGAATCGGTGATGCAGGTTTATTCCAACTCATTTTAGGTCAAAACTTTGGACTCGGATTTGATTTAGGTTATGATTATCAAATCAATAAGCAATGGAATGTTTCAGCATCAATAACAGATTTGGGGTTTATAAAATGGAAATCAAATCCGATTCAAGTCGAACAATCCGGCGAAATGACATTCACAGGTTTAGATGTAGCACACTATATTTCAAATTATTACGAAGCAGAGAATGCAGATGTAAGTTTGGCTGACGAGTTTTTTGCAGATATGAGCGACACCTTATCAAACTTTATTTCAAAAGGCAAATTTACGAACGACAGTTACAAAACGTCTTTGACCTCAAAACTTTACATAGGAGGCACATACTCGCCTGTAAAATGGTTCGACTTAGGTGCTTTGTATCGCGGAACGTTCTACAACAAGTCTGTATTTTCGGCTGCAACATTGTCTGCAAATTTGCACTTTTTACGAGGCTGGGGACTGACCGCAAGTTACACATTAACAGACGGTTTATACAACAATATCGGCGCCGGTTTGGTCTCAAAGTTCGGACCGCTGCAATTTTACATCCTATCCGACAACATCGCTCCGTTTTATTGGACAATAAACGATAGTGAAACAGCCGAAAAATGGATTCGCAATACCAAACGAATCACGGTTCACACCGGACTCAACCTCACAATTTGCGGATACAAAAAAGACATCCCCTTATTAGACTAATTTTTCAAAAAATAAACAGTGCCGCCTCATTTTCTCGCGGCACTTATCTTAGATTTAAGACATCAGACAGCAAACAACAGACTATAGAATATTGTAAATCTATATTTTAGAAGTCAATTATGTAATATTTATTATTCGGTTTAATAAAATAAAAATTGATACAATGACTCGATTCAGAATATTCAAATTGCCGGAATACCAAAAGTTCAACTATCGTCCCTTGTATTACGATGCGAAAAAAGAAGCATTGGCACAAAAGCGTGCACAAGCAACTCAGGAAAACGAAGAAAATTTCGAATATCGTCCGCAAATAAAAGGGTCAATGCGAAATTTAATTGAACGCAAACGAGCGCATACCGAACGCGCCTCAAAAATTCGACTTATATTGATAATCAGCACTTTGATTGCAGCAGCATATTTCATACTTGGCAAGGGTGCAAGTTTAGACCAAATATTGAGGGCTTTTTGAGGATATTTATACTTTCATGAGGGAGAGTTTGAGATTTCGATTTACTCTAATTAACAGATAGTCTTTGGATTGTGTCAATTTAAACTCTCAACTTTAAACCGTAAACAGTATATTTGACAACAATCTGACACAAAAATTTGAAAACACCAAAAAATACATTACTTTTGCAATCATAAAGTATTACGAATCTCAAACCATCAATGTTAGAATCACAACTATCAAATACAAAGCAAGAGCCGGCTTGGAACATGGAAATACGCCCTAAGCGACACCTCTTTGATGTAAATTTCAAAGAAATATGGCGATATCGTGATTTGATGTTGTTGTTTGTGCGTCGCGATTTTGTGGCAAAATACAAACAAACCATTCTCGGACCGCTGTGGTTTTTGGTGCAACCATTGCTTACAACATTGATGTTTACAGTCGTATTCGGACGCATAGCGGGTATCCCCACTGATGGCTTACCTCCGATGCTGTTTTACATGGCAGGCATTACAGCATGGAATTATTTTGCCCAAGCACTCACTGCAACCTCAAACACATTTGTTGCAAATGCAAGTATATTCGGCAAAGTCTATTTCCCTCGTTTAGTCAGCCCAATTTCTATCGTGATTTCCAATTTGATACAATTCGGTATTCAATTTGGTTTTCTACTTGTTTTTATGCTGTACTTTGGTTTAACGGGAGCCGATTTCAGTCCGAATATCTATATGCTCACAATTCCTTTGCTCGTAGTTATGATGGCAGGTTTGGGTCTTGGATTCGGCATAATAATATCATCTTTGACAACAAAATATCGAGATTTAACAAATTTAGTCGCTTTCGGTGTTCAACTTTGGATGTATGCAACACCTATAGTATATCCGCTGTCGCAAATATCCGGAGAAAAACAAATTTGGCTTTTAGCAAATCCGATAACTTCGATTGTTGAAGCATTCCGTTATGCCATGCTCGGCTCCGGCAATTTTGATTGGATGCACTTATTGTACAGCTTTGGTTTTATGATTGTTCTGCTCACAATCGGAATCCTGATGTTTAATAAAATTGAGCAATCATTTATGGATACTGTTTAGATTTTAAGTTTTTGTCGGCAATGAACCAAAATACGACCGAACAACCGCAATGGTATGCAATATACACTAAGCCCAAAGCTGAAAAAAAAGTAAACGAACAATTACAACAATACGGGTATGAATCGTATCTGCCCTTAAATAAGGAATTACGACAACGAAGCGACAGGTTTGTAAACATAGAAGCCCCACTCTTCCGCTCGTATGTGTTTGTAAGAGTGAATGAAAAACAATATTACGAAATACCTAAACTCATCTTAGGATTTGTTAAATATGTAACAATTGGCGGCGAAAAGATAAAGATTAGAGAACAAGAAATCGAAAATATTAAAAAATTCCTAATACAAGGTTCAGGAACAGTTGAAGTCTCAAACGAAGATTTCAGTATCAACGAAATCGTTGAATTTAAATCAGGAGCTTTAAAAGGAATCAAAGGAAATTTGGCAGAGTTCAGAGGAAAGTATAAATTTGCAGTAAGAATTGAATCAATGGGTGTAAATTTGCTCGTAGAAGCAAGTCGAAACTCTTTCAAAAAAATAAAATCCGAATAATTACTTTTTCGGATAAGTTGTTAAAAATCAAACTGATAAGTTATTTTCATGTAACTTACGTGGCGTGAGCATGTCAGAAAAAAAGATAACCATACACGATTTTTCCGAACACCTTTTTTGGGATGTGGATAAAAACACCTTAGATTTGGAAAAACACAAGCGATACGTGATTAAATATGTGATTATGTATGGCATGTATCCGGATTGGAAGAAATTAGAGGCATTATACGGTCTCGATTCTATAGCTGAAATTGCTGAAAATCTGAGAGAGTTAGATATTAAAACAGCGTCATATATTGCGTTGTTGTCAGATAAAGATATTCAAAAATTTTCATGTTACACCTCGAAACAGTCGAACCCGCAACACTGGGTCTGATACAAAAAATTCAGGCAATTCCGGAGATTGACAAGTTACGCTTAGTCGGAGGAACGGGCTTGGCTTTACTGTACGGACATCGGAAATCGATTGACATAGACTTGTTCGGAGAATTGGAAACAGACGACAATACGCTGATTGAATTGCTATCACAAATAGGAAAAACGGAGATAATAAGTTTTTCAAAACCGATTAAAATTCTCAGACTGAACGGAATCAAAGTAGATATCGTGAAGTATCCATACAAATGGTTGGCAGAACCGATTTTCCAACAAGAAATGCGGATAGCCTCAGATATTGATATTGCCGCCATGAAGTTATCCGCCATTACCAACAGAGGAACAAAAAAAGACTTTGTTGATTTGTTTTTTCTCCTCAAAAAATTTAGTTTACAAAATATTTTGAATTACTATACCCTTAAATATCCCGAAGCCGGTCTGTTTTTTGTGCTGAAAAGCCTGTCGTATTTCGCCGATGCTGACATTGAACCAATGCCCTACATGTTTGCAAACGTAACGTGGGACGAGGTGAAGGCAAAAATTCAATCCGAAGTCATCCGATACAGCAAACGGTAACACATCCTTTTTTATATTCTTAATCCGGATTTTAAAAAAATAGTGTAAATTTGCTATAAATACAAGCATGCACAAAACAATAGATATAAATGTTTTTAAGGAAAATCCGCAACTCTTCTTTTCAAAATTAGATAAAGAAGCCGAAAAAGAGTTTGCACATCTTCTCGAATATATTATTTTTAAGTATAACATTGAGATTTCTTCTACAACCGAAAAAACCGAAAAAATATTAAAAAAAATACCCGGATTTATCAATAATCCGATTCAACGTTCTGATTTTAAGCTATTTTCAAGAGAAGAACTTTATGAGAAATAAGATTTTTGTTGATACCAATATCCTTGTTTATGGATACATTCAGCAGGATAATGTAAAGCAACAAACGATTAAACATCTGTTCGAGAAGAATTTAGGAAAGGCATTTTTTGTGAGTGTACAAGTTATAAACGAATTTTATTCCGCTTTGACTAAAAATAATATCGAACATAACAAAATATAAAGTAATATCATTGAATTATCAAGTTTGTTTAACATTGCGTCCCTTGACTATTCAGAAATACAATTGTGTCTAAAAGTAAAAGAAAAATATGGATTTTCATATTGGGATTCATTAATCGTAGCCTCCGCGTTGCAAAATAAGTGCACGTTATTGTACACCGAAGATATGCAACACGAACAAGTTATCGAGAAAAATTTGCAAATAATCAACCCCTTCAAATAGCCGTAAAAATAGAAAATCTCTACAAACACTGCTGCCTCGGCACGATAGGTTCCGGCAATCATAGCAGTATTCGTTTACAATTAGTGTCATGTCAAGACTTTTCTGACGTTTCCATGTCCTATCGGACGATGGAAAGTCTCTACTGACCTGCATTCGTCCGTAGGACAATGTAGCGTCATTTCA
>DYOJ01000673.1 GCA_020720705.1 Acetofilamentum sp. | reverse complement strand
TTTTCTGAAATAAACAAAACAAAACCGCCTGCTAATCCTCAGATTAACAGGCGGTAGTAGTAGCGAGAATTGGACTCGAACCAATGACCTTCGGGTTATGAGCCCGACGAGCTACCAACTGCTCCATCTCGCAATATATTTTTAGAACTAAATCTTTCTGTTTAACGTTCATTTGTTTCTGAACGGGGATGCAAATGTAAGCACTTATTTTGAACTTGCAAATATATTTTCATTTTTTTTGAAAATATATTTTTATGTAGCTTTGCAAAATGGATATTTCGACATATTTACAAAATTTTAAGTTCAATAACTCGACCACAACTGAAAGTGAACAAATCCAAACAGAAGTCGGGTTTGTTCAAAGGTATATCAACGAATTTTGGACTTCGCAACAGAGGCAGGCAAATGCTTTGCACGAAGTTGCTTACAGAGCTTGTTTTAAACCGCAACTACCTGCATTTTTTATCAATTGGCTGTCAAAAGAAGGAGATATTGTGTATGACCCTTTCACGGGCAGAGGCACTACCATTGTTGAAGCAGCATTGTTAAACAGACAGGTTATCAGCAATGATATCAATCCGTTAAGTCGAATTTTTACCGAAGCTCGCATAAATATTCCCACACAAGCCGAAATTCACGAACGACTTGATTCTATTGATTTTAATTCACCTCCTGATACTACCTCAGACCGGATGTTCAAAATATCTTTGGACGCATTTTTCCATAAACGTACCGAACAAGAGCTTGCAACATTGAGTAAATATCTGACCGAACAAAAAAAACAAGCTCGCGAAAACCATGCCGACAGTTGGATACGAATGGTTGCAACCAACAGATTGACAGGTCATTCACCCGGTTTTTTTTCGGTGTACACCCTGCCCCCGAACCAAGCGGTAAGTATCAAACGCCAAATGTTGATAAACGAAAAACGCAAGCAAATTCCGGAATATCGAGATGTTAAAACATTGATATTGAAGAAGTCGAAACAGTTGCTAAGCGAGCTGAGCAGCCAACGTATCGAACAGGTAAACAAAATTGGTAATCAAGCTCAATTTTTTACTAAGGATGCTTCACAAACTTTTGATATACAAGCAAATACAGTTCAATTAACAGTAACCTCACCCCCATTTTTGGATGTTGTCCAATACTCCGAAGATAATTGGTTGCGATTTTTGTTCAACGGAATAGATGCCGCTTCGGTTGCACGAAAGATAACAACCATACGGTCGCCTCAGGAATGGGCGGCAATGATGTCGGGCGTTTTTCACGAATTGTATAGGATTACGAAGTCCGGAGGCTTCGTGGCTTTTGAAGTCGGCGAGGTGCGCAAGGGTAAAATCGAACTTGACAAACTTGTCGTTCCGTTAGGCGTATCTGCCGGATTTATTTGTGAAGGCATCATGATAAATAATCAAAATTTCACAAAAACAGCAAATATTTGGGGCATATCAAATAACGCGCAGGGAACAAATACAAACAGAATCGTAATTTTCAAAAAATAATAATCTTAATACCATCAATAATCAGTTGATACTGAAATTCACTCATTTACAACAAATTGCAAGATGCTGATACTTAGTGTCTGTAAGAAAACGTATAAATACTTGATTTTATGTCAATTAAATTCTTTTTTCCAATCGAAAGTATTGTCATATAGTAGTCAAAAATAGTCATTAAGTAGTCATTAAGTAGTCATTAAGTAGTCATTAAGTAGTCATTAAG
>DYOJ01000069.1 GCA_020720705.1 Acetofilamentum sp. | reverse complement strand
TAATTATAAACTACCTGAGTTCGATATAAGATTATATCATAAGTAGTTTATTTTCAGTATTTAAGTGTCATTTTTGTTCTTTGTTTATTCGTTTATTCGTTTATAGTTCAGCTTAATAGTCCGGTTTTCAGACTGTTTCTGAACAATTAAACAAATCACCGAATAACCTACAGCTATCAAATTTGTAATATCCTCATTGTCTGACAATTACCGTTTACCTTATATCGAACTCACGTAAACTAATCAATATCTTACAAAATAAAATACTAGCGATGTATAGTCAGTAAAAAAGTCCACAACGAAAAGTGCGTTTTAACTTTTTGCAACTAACTATATGAGTCCACTCCAAAAAGTATTTTATCAAAATTATATGAAACACAAAATTACATAAGAAATTCAATAGCAATATGTTACAATAATACAATTCGTAACAGTTCGTGAATTAGTGGTCAATTTAGATTTTTCGGAGTGGACTCATATATTATTCAATGACTGAAACGAAACATCATAATTGATTAAAAATTTTATATATTTGTTGTTTAAAATAGACTTTGCATGCAAGAAAAACCACAAAAATTCCGAGTGCTCGGCATCATGTCCGGCACCTCGTTGGACGGCATAGATTTAGCTTTATGTGAATTTGAAAAAACACAAAATAGTTGGGAGTTTCAGATTATTTCGGCTGAAACATATTCATATACAACAAATTGGAAATTGCGTCTAAGCCAAGCACAGCATTTGTCAGCAATAGATTTTATGCGCTTACATAAACACTACGGCACTTTACTCGGCGAAACAGTAAACCGGTTTTTGGTCGGTAAACCTATTCCGGATTTCATCAGTTCACACGGACATACTATTTTTCATCTGCCGCATGAAAAAATGACGGTGCAAATCGGAGACGGTGCATATATTTCGGCAGAAACCGACATTCCTTGTATTTCGGATTTCAGAAATCTTGATGTAGCACTTGGAGGTCAGGGTGCTCCGCTTGTTCCTGTCGGCGATAAATATTTGTTCCCGTTTCATACATTTTGTCTCAATATCGGAGGGTTTGCCAATATTTCTTTTGATGACAGTCGCGGAAACAGAACCGCTTTTGATATATGCCCCGCAAATTTTGTGCTCAATTTACTGGCTCAAGAATTGGGCAAACAATACGACGAAAACGGCGACATTGCACGAAACGGAAATATCAATCGTAACTTACTTGAACAATTAGACAACATAGAGTTTTACAAACAAAGTCCGCCTAAATCACTCGGACGTGAATTTGTTGAAATTTATATCCTCACTATTTTAAATGAATACTTGATACCGACCAAAGATAAACTACGAACTTTTATCGAACATATTGCTAATCAAATATTTATATCAACAAAAAGCATACCGACCGGCACAATGTTAATCACCGGAGGCGGTGCACACAACAGTTTTCTTTATCAGCGAATTAAAGACAAAATTCAACACCAAGTCGAAAAACCGACAGACCAACTTGTAGATTTTAAAGAAGCACTTGTTTTTGCATTTTTAGGCGTATTGCGCCACATAGCAGAACCGAATTGTTTGGCAAGTGTAACCGGAGCAAAAAAAAATAACATCGGAGGGGTATATAATTTGGTGTAATTTTTGCAGTATTTACACTGTTTATGTATAGAAAAATATTCATTCGTAAAAAAAATAATTTAGTTTGAAAATCTTTACATACTTTTGTGCGAAAATTCGATAATTATTTTTGAATACTTAATAAACAAAACATGAAATCACTTCACAAGCCATTTATGTGGATAGCAGCATTCGGAATGATGCTTGGCTTCGCATCCTGCAAAAGCGACCCTGACCCGAAGAAAAATGACACCGGGAAAATTACGGAGATAACGAACGATAATTTAACGTTCTATCTTATTCCGTCCCCGAAAGATATGTTCAGCTTCACCAGCAGCAATGAAATACCTTTCTCTACGGAAGTTTTGAACCCGGCTGAAAATGCAGATAAGTACCTTGATGTACAGTCTCAAGAGTTAGGCTTTGGCATGTACTCCGCAGATTTAGCATACACCGCAGCTTTTTTTCAAACCAAAGAAGCCAAAAAATATCTCAAAGTTGTTCGCGGTTTAAGTGCCCAAATCGGGATATCATCTGTGTTTGATGAGGCGTTAGTAACACGTTTTGATGAAATGCCGGATAACAAAGATTCACTTATCCAAGTTACAAACGATACCTATTTTGATATTGTTAAATTTCTGGAAGAAAACGAACGCAAGTCGTCTTTAGCGCTGATATCAACAGGCGGATGGCTCGAAAGTTTGTATATTGTTGTTTCATTAGTCAAAGAATACAAAGAAAACAGTGATGTGATTCAACTTATAGCCGACCAAAAGAATATTTTTGAAAATTTGCTCTTATATCTCGAACAACACAAAAGCGACCCGAATATCAACAGCGTCATAACAGAATTAGCTCCGATTAAAGCAATCTACGACCAACTTGAAGTTGTCAAGGTAGAACGCCCGAAAACACCCGAAAATTCAGGGAAAATTATCGTTGGCGGTACCACTAAAATTGTTATCACTGCCGAACAATTTAAAAATTTAAAAGAAACAATTACGAAAGTAAGAAATAAATTGTCGGCGAATAACGTTTAATCAATTACAAACCCAAACCGGAGTAATCAAAAATTTTTTAGCCCTATGAAACTCTTTAAATTAGCGTTGATTCTGATTGCGACAATGTCGCCACTATTCTCGGAGGCACAAAACTGTGCAGAACAAGTGGACCTCCACAAGAAGTTTATTAAGCCGTTCCAGCTTAATGACATGTCTAAAAGTGCTGTATGTGTAAGCGGCAGTACTTACGAGTTCAAAATTCCGCTCACAAAAGGGCGCGAGTATCGTATGCAATTCTATGCTGCAGCAGTGTTTAACAATAAAATCAATTTCACCATAATTGATGAAAGCACACACGAGACGGTACTAAATTTACCCGGCGAAACCTATGAAAGAAAGGTTGGTTCATGCGTGCTGGCATCATGGTACGACGAAGATACAGAGAAGGAATATACCCCTTACTTTGACTTTTATCCGCCGACATCAACCACCCTGAAAGTGATTATGGAAATACCCGAAGCTCCGCAGGAAAAAACTTCCGACGGTGGTGTAGCACCTAAAAAAATAGACAAAGGTTGCGTAACAATTATTTTGTATGACAAACCCGCTGAAGGTTCTTGGTAAAATTTGGAATAATACAATTAAGAGCTTGTAAACCAACAAGCTCTTTTTTTTGTGGATATGAAATTAGTTTATCAATTAGGCACAGCTTTATACACGGCGGGTTTACGCTTGGCTGTTCCGTTCAACCAAAAAGCTAAATTAAGGCACAATGGACTGACGGAACAAAAAACTGTTCCAAATATCTGCGCCGACAAGCAATCAATATGGTTTCATTGCGCATCACTCGGAGAGTTTGAACAAGCGCGACCGATAATTGAACGTATCAAAGCTGAATTACCGGATTCTTATATTATTTTGACTTTTTTCTCGCCTTCAGGCTTTGAAATGCGTAAAAATTATGCGCATGCCGATACGGTGCTTTACCTTCCGCCCGACAGTCCGAAAAATGCAAAACTTTTTGTAAACTCACTCAAACCTGACCTTGTTTTTTGGATAAAATATGAATTTTGGTACAATTATTTGAACGAAATAGCGTCTAAAAAAATTCCGCTTTTTCTTATTTCCGCAGTTTTTCGTGAAAATCAGCTTTTTTTCAAACCTCACGGTAAAATTTACAGAAAAATGCTAAGTTATTTTTCAGAGATTTTTGTTCAAGATGATATTTCACTTAACTTATTAACCAATATCGGTCTAAAGAATGTTACTCGCGCGGGCGATACACGAATAGATCGCGTCTTGCGCTTGCCCGATGAAGGGCAACGATTTCCGAAAATTGAGACCTTCGTAAATGACAGCCTTGTATTGGTTGCCGGTTCAACTTGGCATGAAGATGAGCATTTACTTATGGAGTATCTTCGTAAACATCAACATATCAAAGCGATAATAGCTCCGCATGAAATCGGCGAGCAACATTTGCAAAAAATTGAAGAATCCTCAACCGGAATTGTAAAACGGTATTCTCGAGTATCATCGGAAGAAATTAAATCAGCACAAATACTTTTGATTGATAATATCGGCATGTTATCGGTTTTGTATCGCTACGCAAGGTTTGCATACATCGGAGGCGGTTTTGGCGCAGGCATACACAATACATTGGAACCTGCAGTTTTCGGAAAACCCGTAGTGTTTGGTCCTAAATTCAAAAAATTTACCGAAGCCGTTGAACTTGTGAAACAAGAGGCATTTTTTAGCATATCTGATTATCAAACCCTTGAAAATTGTTTTGATTCATTATTCGGAAATACAGATTTGTGCCATTCAGCAGGCGTTAAGGCTCGAACCTATACAGAACTGAACAAAGGAGCGACAGATACAATTCTGAAGCATGTCGGAATCGTTAAAAAACCATAAAAGTAGAAGATTTAAAAACTCACGATGCAACAAATTCGTAGAAAAATACGTCATAACTGATAGGGAATTTATACATTTGCCCACTCAATTTACAATCCTAAATATAGATATTTCATGCACGACCACTATCAATATCTGCATAAAATAAACTCACCAAACGACTTAAAGACCTTCAAGATTGATGAGTTGTCCGAAATTACCAACGAACTTAGGGAATTTATCATTGATATTGTTTCAACAAATCCCGGACATTTTGCATCCAGCCTTGGAGTAGCAGAACTTACAGTGGCACTGCATTATGTTTACAATTCGCCTTACGACAAATTGGTTTGGGATGTAGGACACCAAGCGTACGGGCATAAAATACTCACAGGGAGACGCGATGTTTTTCACACGAATCGAAAACTCGGCGGTATAGCCGGCTTCCCTTCTATTTTTGAAAATGAGCATGACGCTTTCGGAGTGGGACACTCTTCAACTTCAATATCTGCCGCATTGGGCATGGCAATTTCCGCCCAACAAAAAGGCGAAACCGACCGTAACATTGTTGCCATTATCGGCGACGGAGCTATGACAGGCGGGATGGCATTTGAAGCCATGAATCATGCCGGCACGGAAAATGCAAATTTACTTGTGATTTTGAACGATAATCACATGTCCATTGACCAAAATGTAGGTGCTCTAAACGAGTATTTGTTAGATATTACTACTTCAAAAACGTATAACAAAGTCAGGGATGAAATTTGGAATATGCTTGGGAAAATTGACAAGCTCGCTCCCAGAACCCGCACGTTTATACAAAAAGTTGAAAACGGAATAAAATCCGTAATCATGCGGCAGGGAAATTTATTTGAAGCCCTGAATTTCAGATATTTCGGACCGGTAAACGGACATGATGTAACGCACATGGTGCGCGTATTGGAGGACATGAAACGAATTTCGGGACCTAAACTGTTGCACGTACTTACAAAAAAAGGCAAAGGATTCAGAGCTGCCGAAGAAAACCAAACCACTTGGCATGCGCCCGGATTGTTCAACAAGGATACCGGTATTCAAATTTTCTCGAAGTTTGAAGGACCTCAACCCCCAAAATTTCAAGACGTTTTTGGACATACAATCATTGAACTTGCAAAACTAAATCCAAAAATACTCGGAATAACTCCCGCGATGCCTTCCGGCTCATCGCTCAAATTTATGATGGACGAGATGCCTGACCGTGCGTTTGATGTCGGGATTGCGGAACAACATTCCGTAACCTTTTCGGCGGGTTTAGCCGTGAGTGGCATGATACCCTTCTGCAATATTTACTCAAGTTTTATGCAACGTGCTTATGACCAAGTTATTCACGATGTTGCTTTACAAAAATTGCAAGTTGTTTTTTGTTTAGACAGAGGCGGTTTGGTGGGCGATGACGGAGCCACACACCACGGCGCATTCGACATTGCGTACATGCGTTGTATCCCAAATCTGATTATTGCTTCGCCTATGGACGAACCCGAACTAAGAAACATGATGTACACCGCACAATTGCCTGATACCGGAACATTTGTAATTCGATATCCGCGCGGAAACGGCGTTACTCCGGATTGGCGAACACCGATGTCGAAAATGGAAATTGGTAAAGGGCGTATCGTAAAAAAAGGATATGGTGTGGCAGTATTAAGCTTCGGCGCAGTCGGAAATTTCGTAGTAAAAGCCGATAAACGTTGGCAGACAGATGCAATTGAAATTGCACATTACGATATGCGTTTTGCAAAACCTTTGGACGAAGATTTGTTGCATAAAATCTTTTCAAAATTCAACAAAATTATCACAGTTGAAGATGGCGTAATTGCAGGAGGATTCGGTTCGGCGGTGCTCGAATTTATGGCTGAGCACGGATATTCCGCACAAGTAAAACGATTAGGTATCCCCGATAAATTTATTGAACACGGAACGCAAGAAGAATTATACAAAATTTGCGGTTACGATGCCGACACAATTTACAAAGTGGGCAAAGAATTTTATGCTGATGTAAAAAAAACTTCAACCCAAAAGCGATTCGCTGAATATGTTGATTGACAATATTTTACATCATTAAACCTCTCGGAAATGATTACAGAAAAACAGGCACAATTAGACAAGCGCTATTTAAAAATGGCACGTATTTGGGCTGAAAATTCATATTGTAAACGCAGACAAGTCGGTGCAATATTGGTAAAAAATAAAATGATAATCTCGGACGGATACAACGGAACTCCGTCAGGCTTTGAAAACGACTGCGAAGACGAAAACGGAATTACAAAACTGTATGTACTTCATGCTGAGGCTAATGCGATTACAAAAGTGGCGAAATCCGGCAACAGCAGTGAGGGGGCAACTTTATATGTAACAACCTCTCCTTGTCCGGAATGTTCAAAACTTATTATACAAGCCGGCATCAAGCGTATCGTATTTACCGACCCTTACAGAAATACCGAAGGTCTGGACTGGCTTAGACGTGCAGGAGTTGAGGTTACACAAATTGACACACCGTAAGATGAGCCGTAAATCATTTTTTTTTCTGATACTGAGCCTTTTCCCAAGTATTTTGTATGCAAACGAACAAGCAGAAAATCCGCCCAAAAAGTGGCTGACGGCACGCAATGAAAATATTCACAACAAACTTTCGCCTTACCGAATTGATTCCGGAGCTAAAGTTACAGTTGAGATAAAGGACAGTCCGAAACCAATAAAAGGAAAAATCACCATCATCAATGATTCAATATGTGTTGTGAACAAAATTGAGTTTAATCCGGCGGACATTCGTCGGATTTCGCATTTCCCAAACAGCACTTCTGATAATTTATTGTTTTGGGGAATAGGTTTAGGAAGTATTTTAGTGGGGACAGTGTCTGTTTTGGGAATCATTGAAACTGTGCAAACAACTATCGGAGCGCAACATCGTATTGCTGCCGGTGTTTTATTTATAGCACTTGGCGGTTTGCTTGCAGTTTTCTCACTATGGGTTCTGGCTTTTACAAGCATCGGATATATGATTTCTCGAAAACAAACATTTACAAATGATTCGTGGACATTTGAAATAGAGTCTTAAATTCCAAACTTTTTACACACAAAGTAAAAAGTCAAAACCTTCAGTAAAACCATTGTCATTTAGATAATTACGTATTTTTTCGCTTGCCCCTCTGTTACCTACAAACGCCAATACAAAACATTGATTTTTATCAGTTACCATTGAGTAATGAACAACATCGGGTGCTTTCAATTTTCGTTCGTCCACATCAATATATTTTTGAAACACAAGGTTGAAACGGCTAAATATTTGAGCAACCTCTCTCGACACTTTTCCTGCTCCCCAAGCCCATAACGGTCTTGATTTTAGAGTATTATCATGTAGATATTTTTGCAGATACATGGCTTTCACCTTCCAAAACGCTTCGGTTCTATATCGCATATTCGTTCGAGTTAGCCGTGTCGGAGAATCATACCAAAGTTGCAATTTTTGTGGGATTTTTTTTATCAAACCACCTCCGTCAAGCAGGCGTAAAATAAATTCATAATCTTCGGGCAAATCAGAGTGTTCGTACATGCCAAATTTTTCAAACACACTGCGGCGAAACATCAAAGTAGGATTAATGACGGGTAATTCCCGAAATCGGTTTGCGGCAATTTCGTGAGGACTCACCCATTGATTAGTCATTTGCACATACGCCTGAATTCCACCCGAAACGGCACTGCCGATATGCTCGGCTTGAGTAGCACATACATCAATAAAATGCTCATTTTCAAAAAGTTCGTATTGTAATAATAGTCTGTTCGGCAACATTACATCATCAGCATCCGTTCGTGCGATATATTTGCTTTCCGCAACACATATTCCGGCATTAGCAGCATGAGACACCCCTTGTTTTGATTCCGAAATCAATCTGATTCGAGTGTCAAAGCGGCAAAATTCGGACGCTATTTCATAGCTTTTATCGTTGCCGTTGTTATGTATCAATATTAATTCATAATCTTTAAAAGTTTGATTGATAACAGACATAATCGCTCTCGACAAACTTAGTTCGGCATTATAAAACGGCAATATGACAGATATTTTCGGCATAAAAAAAGGACGGAAAGGTCCGTCCCAGAGTATATAGATGTTAATTTTATTCCCCTAATTTAAGCCCTAAGGACAGCATTAAGGTCAGATTTTTTGCATATTCATCTGCAACAACTACATCATAAAGATTTACCATACCGAATGAGCCGCGAGCTTCAAAAAAGGCTTTAGCAAACGGGAGACCAAATTCGAGACCTGCACCTGCTTGTAAGCCGATATCAGATTTCTTTAAATTGCCGTTTTCGTCAAACAAATCATATTCATTGGTTGTGCTAATAGTGCCCAAAGTGGTTTTGACCGTATTTTTTCCGTTTAAAGCAACTCCAAAATAAGGTCCGGCAGTAACAAAAACAGGTCCGAGTTCAACTTTAGCCAACACCGGCACCTCAATATAATTAATGTTTGTTACCACATCGGAAATCATATCAACTGAAGCAACAGTAGTTTTATTATAGATGTCGTATCCTTTTTGTGAATACAGAGCTTCAAATCTAATGCTCAATAAATCAGCTACTAAATCATGCTCATACAATGCTCCAACGTGCATTCCGAGTCCCATTTTTGAACCGTCCACAGAAATATCTGTACTCATACCGGAGATATTTAATCCCCCTTTTATTCCAAATTGAGCGTTCAGACTCAATACTGCAAATAACACAACTGCGAATAAAAAAAACTTTTTCATATCTTAAAAATTTAATGTTTAACAAAAGTCAAAAGTAAAATATTTTCTCAATATCAGGCAAAATATTTATTAAATTTCTGTGTAAAATATTTATATTCTTTATTCTGTTCTGTTTCCAATTACAGCTTGCTGATTATAATGCAAATTAAGGATTTGGCTAATAATCAATATCTAACAAATCCCGATTTCCCATAAAAAAAATAAGTATCTAAAGACAAGCCGATTTCAAAGATAACATTGGTAACAAAAAACTGATATAATACCAAACCGCTGTCAAGATTAAGATTTTATTTCTGCACATATCAGGTGTTTTC
>DYOJ01000672.1 GCA_020720705.1 Acetofilamentum sp. | reverse complement strand
AACGGAACAATTCACGCCTAAATGACATGCTTTTCAATTCGTTCCATTTTCTGATATTTTTTCCTGTTGTTGTTGCACTGTTTTTCGGATTGAAAAAAGTTCAACACAGGAATCTCTTTTTGCTTGCGGCGAGTTGGTATTTTTATGCTGTGTGGCGACCTGAATTTCTTTTGCTTTTAATCTATTCAACTTATATTGATTATATTGTTGCTAAAAAATTAGAAACAAGAAAAAAATTATCCTCACGTAAATTATTATTGATTATCAGTTTATTAGGAAATTTTGGATTGTTGCTCGGATTCAAATATTTTACCTTTTTCGACCATAATTTACATCGGTTTTTAGCACATTTCAATATTTTCTATCATTCCCAAATAGACGATATTTTACTACCCGTAGGCATTTCATTTTATACATTTCAGACGGTAAGTTATACCATTGACGTATTTAAAAAGAGACAAAAAGCAGAGCAACGTTTCTACAAATTTGCCTTATTTGTGTCATTTTTCCCGCAGTTGGTTGCCGGTCCGATAGAGCGAGCTTCGCATCTGATGCCTCAATTTAATAAAATAGCATTTTGGGACTATCGCCGCATAACTGACGGTCTGAAACTCATGTTTTGGGGGTTTTTTCAAAAGATGGTCATTGCGGACGGTATGGCTGACCTTGTAAATCATGTTTTCGAACGTCCGACGCAATTTCATAATATTGAAATTATTTTGGTTACGTTATTTTTTGCTATTCAGATTTACGGCGATTTTTCAGGTTATACCGATATTGCACGAGGCACGGCAAAAATTATGGGTTATGATATTCGTCGGAACTTTCGGTCTCCCTATTTTGCACCCTCGTTTCATGTATTTTGGGAACGTTGGCATATAACGCTAAGCTCTTGGTTTCGAGATTTTGTCTATATTCCGTTAGGAGGAAGCCGAGTAAACTATTGGCGACATGCCGTCAATATTATGCTCACATTTCTATTAAGCGGATTCTGGCATGGTGCAGGTTGGACTTTTTTAATATGGGGTGCTTTGCACGGAATTTATTATCTTACAGAATATCACATGGCTCGATTTCTAAAATTGAACACTAATAAATTAATTATCAGGATATTAAAAACATTGATGGTATTTGCTTTTGTAAATTTAGCTTGGATTTTTTTTAGAGCAAAATCTGTTACCATTGCACTGATACTGATAAAAAACACGTTTAATTTTGAGAATATCCACCTAAATTTTGACCATTGGCTGATAGCAAGAAACTTGTTTTTTACGGTTTTTTTATTCTTTATCCATATTGTTGAACGTAAAACTGATATTGTTAGCTTTCTGACTGCTCAAAAACCTATGATACGTTGGTCTATCTACTACATAATGAGCATTATTTTTTTGTTTTTCGCCAATTTTGAATTGAAAGAATTTATTTATTTTCAATTCTGATTCAATCCTTTGTAAAATTTCTTACTTACCTTACTAAAACAGTAAACATTCGGTTCTATAGTTGTTTGATTGTAACCTATTTGTATTCAAATGTTTATCAAATCATTTTCCGAACTATTCTTATTGAAAATACTTATAAATTCAATATCAATCCTACAGGACAATGGTCGGAGTGGACAACATCAGGAAGTATGAAAGCGTCCGAAATTTTGTCGGACATTTGTTCGGTAATGATATGATAATCAATGCGCCAACCTTTGTTATTGCCGCGCGCGCCGGCGCGATAA
>DYOJ01000068.1 GCA_020720705.1 Acetofilamentum sp. | reverse complement strand
AACGCGTTCAATATGAGCTTTTTGCTCAGGCAAACTTAAATGATTGATATTCAATATCATATCTTTAAAGTTTTTCATCATAAATTTCTTTTCGTCCGGTCCGCCAAATTGGTCTGTATAACCGTCAGAGAGCATATATAGCACATCTCCGTTCTGAATTTCAACAACCTGCTTGGTAAACGCGTCTTTCATTTTAGCGTAATGTCCAACGGGCATTCGGTCGCCTTTAAATGTGAGAACCTCGCCGTTACGCACGAGCAGAAGCGGATTATATGCACCTGCAAACTCAATTATTTTTTGCTCCGGGTTCCACGAAATGACAGCCATATCGATGCCGTCTTTGGTATCCTCTTCGGTTAAATCGGCATGAAAACCACCTAAAATATTCTCTCGCAACGCATTAAGAATTTTATCAGGTTCCGTAATGCCTAAACGATTTACAAGTTCATTCAAAAAAGACATGCCAAGCATACTCATAAATCCGCCCGGAACACCGTGTCCCGTGCAATCCGCAGCAGTTGCTATAATTTTGTTATCTTTTTTTGTAATCCAGTAAAAATCGCCCGACACAATATCGCGCGGTTCGTACATCACAAAGCTTTCGGGAAAATAGCGCTTTATCAATTTTTCGGGTGGTAAAACTGAACGCTGAATCTTCTGTGCATAGCGAATGCTGCTGGTGATGGACTCGTTTTTCTCTTCGATAATCTTTTTTTGACTCACAACTTCACTCGTCCGCACTTGAACTGTTTCTTCAAGTCGCTCGTTATAATCTTTCAATTGAACAACAAGTTCTTCCAATTGAATATTTTGCTCCAAAATAGTTTTTCCCTGCAGATAACTTTTTATGGCTTCACGCACGGTAAGGTTCAAATCCGTTTCGTCCCAAGGTTTTGAAATGAAACGATATAAGCCCGCATTGTTCAACGCTCGACCAACCGCAGCCGCATCAGCTTGTCCTGTAAGCATGATATTGTGCGTTCTGTGCAGTTTTTGATGTACGAACGTAAGTAACTCATCGCCTTTCATTCCGGGCATAATTTGGTCGGAAATGACAACAGGCAAATCGGTTTTGGCATCAATAAGTTCGTTCACAAGTTCCATTGCTTCCTCGCCGCTCTCGGCAACTTCGATGCGGAAATCATTTCCAAATTCGCGCTTCAACTGAGCACGAAGTCCCGTGAGCACAACGTGTTCATCATCAATACAAAGTATAGCAGGTTTGGACATTTCAACAAATTTAATAGTGTGTGATACAAAAATCAGACCTTTTTTAAACGTTCAACGCCCGAATCTATGGCTTCAAACAGGTCTTCGTTTTCCCAAGGTTTTGGCAAGAATCGGTGCAAGTTTGCGTCCTTTCTTGCGCGTGCAACTGCATTTGCATCTGCCTGTCCGGTGAGTAAGATTTTAATTGTATGCGGAAAACTTTTCTGGACATTTATTAAAAACTGGTCTCCGCGCATTTCCGGCATAAGCCAATCTGACACAATTATCACAGAATCAATGCCTTCCGAAGCAAAAGACTCCAAAATTTCCATACCTTCAGCCGGACTTTCGGCAAACTCATACAAATATGTATTTCCGTAATGCTCCTTTAACTGCGAACGCATTGATTGAAGTATAACTGCTTCATCATCAACACACAATATTGCTGTTTTTAAATTCATACTTTTCTTAATTACAACTGAAACTAACTTAGCGGAAGTTTAACATAAAAGGTTGTTCCTTTACCTATTTCCGAATCGAAATATAGTTCACCTTCATGTCTTTCCACAATTTTTTTGACGATATCTAACCCTAAGCCCGTACCTTCGCCTGCTGCTTTGGTTGTAAAAAAAGGTTCAAAAACCCGCGAACGTATTTCTTCGGGAATTCCTGTGCCTGAATCTTTAACGGAAACTATTACAAAATTTCCTGATTTTTGTGTTTTGAATGTCAAAGTCCCTTTACCGCTCATGGCTTGTATCGAATTGTGTATCAAATTAGTCCAAACTTGGTTGAGCTGGTCGGGAAAACAACTGACTTCCGGTAATTCTTCAAATTCTTTCTCAATAATAATTCCTTGTTTAAGTTGATTGTGATAAATTGTAAGTACTGTATTTAAACCTTCTGTAATGTTTGCTTTAACTTTCTCTTCGGAATTGCCTGTGTGTGAGTAACTTTTGAGTGCATAAATAATTTTTGCGGCTCTATCCACAGCAGTTTTGATGTTTTCGCTGTTTTTGGTTTGAACTGCCAGAAAATATGCCGTTTGTAAAATTAAGTCAAGATGCTCATTTTTAAATAGTTCTATATATTTATCGAAATTGTCATGAACTCCAATATCTACTAATGTTTCCGAAATTTCATCAGTTTTATCAATATTATCGTTCTCAAGTTCCGACGCTATTTTGCGTTTAATTGTTCGTTCCTCACGCGATGTATAGTGTGATGTATTTTTTGAGCCTTCATTTATCATGTCTAAAAACAAGTTCAACTGTCGGGTTTCTAACTTCTGAATGAGAGACGGCAGCAGCACGACGGTTTTGGCGGAAGAATCTTTAACGGTTCCGATAGACGATTTTATTGCACCCAGAGGCGTATTCAATTCATGCGCAATGCCGGCAATGAGCTGACCGAGCGAAGCCATTTTTTCCGATTGCACAAGTTGCGATTGTGTCGAACGTAAATTTTCGAGTGTAGCGTGCAATTCCGCATTACTTTCATTGAGTTTATGTGATTGAACCTCAATTTCATAGTTCTGAATTTCGAGCATTCTGTGCTGTCTGCGCTTAATTCGGTAACTTCTGAACACAAAAAAAGTGAGTAACAAAATTACAGCTGCAATACCCATAGCAACGGTCAGTGCAAGCTCTCTGTTTTGCAGAAGATGCTCCAACGCATTGAGTTGTTCTTCCTTTTCACTCAAATTTATTTCTATCTCTGAAAGGTAGGCTTGTCTCATCAATAACGTGTCTTCCAACGCTTTACGCTCCGCTCGTAACGACGTATTGTCGCGCAAAGTAGAATCGTAAGCCGAATGAATTTTGGTATTTTCCTCTCGTAAATTTAGATATTGATGTTGAATTTCTTTCAATTTTATGGATTGCTCATCAGGCGGCACACCTTGATTTATTTTCGCCACAATTTGATCATAAGGCAAACCGGTCAGCGACCGAAATTTTTTAGAATCCGCAGAATTTCCCAGTGAAGCATAACATTTACTCAAATTTACCAAACTTTTATCCGTTTTATCGCGGTTCTGTATCTGAATCGCAAAATTTAATGAGAACATATAATATTCCAACGCTTCTTTCGGCTTCCCAATTTGCATGTAAATTTGCCCAATCTTATCGGCTGTTCCAATCGCATGTTTCTCGGGCGAACTGCCCTGCATGGTATATTCCAACGCCTGTTTGTAATACAAAACTGCATCAGCCAACAAACTTTGTTCGTAATAACAATTGCCCAAAGCATTGCACAAAACACGCGAATTGTATTTTGAATTGCTAATATTTAGACCTTTTTTGTAAAGTTCGATAGCTTTTTCATATAACTTACCCCGCGAATAAATATACCCTGCTTCGTAATATTCAAGTGCGTCGTTTTTGCGTTCCGCAAGGGCTATATGATCATCCACAAGTACTTTGTCTGCCGTCGAAAGCTGTGCAGACAACCGAAATGAAAAGAAAATCAAGAACAAAATTATAGCCCAATTGGTACGCATAAACTTTTTCTTAACAAAGTGCTAAAATAATGCCGGTTTTAATTAAAAAAGAAAAAAGAACATCCGATTGCTTAGTAACTTGACTAAAAATATAGTTCAAAAGACACCGGCACAGATTTTGATTAAGTTTTGATGAAATAATGACTTTGCAGAATGATAATAGACTTTGTGTATTTATTTATTAGACAAAAAATTAATAATTAGACAATATTCCGGTAAAACCGATACAAATTCAGTTGCGAAAATTCAATATGAGACCAAAATACACTTAACTCGCTGAGATTTTAATATTCAGAACAAATACAGAGTTCGGCGTTAGAAATTAAAAAAACAAGATAGACTCAAACTACTATAATTACCTGATAATCAGACGAATGAAATTCAAACAACAAATGGTTTGAGATTGCCAAAAGAAGAAATATTTACTAACAAACTTAAAATCAGCAACTTACAAACCAACAAATCAAAGGCTAAAACCACAGACATCAAAAAGAACAAATACGTTTACAAGTTTACACATGTAAACAACGAGAACAAACAATCAAAGATTCTGAATGTGTTTAGATATAATAGAAAGATTTCATATTAGGGTAAATTATTATAAGTTTCACAAAATCAAAAACATACAGCACTTTTGTAAAGTATTAATTTAAGAATATCGAAGCAAAGAGCTTAAAATAAGTAAAATTCCACTGTTTTTTATTCGTATATTATTTACTATCAGATTTTTAAATCAGCTTATTTAAACAATATATTAGAAGATAGTTGCAATCTATTGTTTAACAATCTTCTATACAATAAACTGTGTTGAGTAGGCAAAGATTCGCAACGAGTGAAAATTCAGCTCAAACGAGCTTTAAAGTTCAATAAATTAAGGTATTGCGTAGGTTATAGAATAGCTGTGTCTTATTTAAGACAAATATTGGTTTCTATCGCTCTTTTTCAAGATAATGCCCCGAAAAAGTAACGAGAAGTGTTTGGGTTTCATTGATTTTGAAATCATTAAACTCCAAAGACGCAAATCAGACAAACCTTGTTTACATCGTCTGCGCATAAATGCTCCCCAATGCAGCAGGACTTAATTCATCCGCAAAATAAATAGTCGTTAAAAATACAACTCTAACATCCGGAATGTAACCAATAAACACAGAGTTTACACAACTCATTCTGCAATTCAGAAATCGAACATTAACGTAAACACACAATATCCCCTATTTATCGAAAAACAGCTTGTTTACAACTGTAATCACATTTGTAAACAAGCTAATATTATGTTTTATCGTTTTTTACCGGTAAAAATTAATTCGGAATAATTGTTACAAAAATCTGTCTGTATAGCAAAGTATATTCAACTGCAAAATAGACTGTTAATAACTATGTTGATAAAAAAAGTAAACTACTCTTGGATAAATAAAAGCAAAGCTGTATATTTGCGTAACCCCAAAAAATCAAGTTTACAGACTAAATATTAGCCAATGAGAGACAGAATTGAGAAGATAATAGAGTCGGAAGGCTTAACTTCGTCAAGATTTGCTGAAATTTTAGGAATTCAGCGTTCAAGCGTGTCGCATTTTCTTAACGGACGAAACAACCCCAGCCTGGAAGTTGTACTCAAAATATTAGGTTCTTTTCCGAATTTGAGTTCGGAATGGTTACTCTTCGGAACAGGTCAAATGTACAAATCTGAATTGTCCGGCAACAACATGCAAACCGACATGTTTACAAACGTAAACACATTTGTAAACAGTATTTCAACGCCAAATAACACGACAGACGAACCGAATGTTACAGAAGTAATAAAGATATTAACGGAAACAAAAGATGAAGTCGAAGAGACAAATGTAACCAACCAACCTATCATAGTAAGTAATAAGAGTATCTCGGAAAAAACGGAATTTGAACAAGCGGAATTATTTAAAGCATCGGATTCGCAAATATCGGCTGATGAGGTCGTTCCGCAAGTTGTTGAAAAACAATCAGAAGAATCATCTCAAAAATCTAAAGATGCTCAACCGATAATTAAACAGAAAAATCCCGAGGCAGAAGTTCGCATTCAAACTCCAACTGAACGAATTATTATTCTAAATTCGGACAGAACGTTTACTGAATATTTTCCAAGTAAATAAAACACGGCATATTGTAAGGTTAAAAATACTTTTTATATCTAACTTGCTGATAATCAGCCTATTAAAATCTGACGAAAGTAATTCAATATAGAATGACGTTAAACTTATGGAGTTAAATGTTGAAAATTGTTTTACAGTTTAAAAATTAAGCTGCTGAGATTTTAATATTTTCGTTGAATGTTCCGTGTTATCCGAATATCAAAAAATATCCGAGTTAAACAAAATTCGGATATTTTTTTGTTTATATCATTCTAATTTCTGACATTTGTATAATATTTAACCACACAAAGTAAACAAAACTTTACACCATGCCGAGACAAAGTTTAGCCGTAACCGGATTGACACCGGAGGAAATGAAAACCTATTTACACAGTGATTTTGCTTACAAAAGAGGCTTGAAATTGTTCGCAGTTTTCTTGATTTCAAAAGGTTGGAGCGCCAGAAAATTGGAGGAAATTTTTGAGGTTAGTTTCAAACAAATTACAACGTGGGTGCACGAAGTGAACGAACGAGGAATTGAAGGAATTGAAGAAAAATCAAAATCCGGAAGAACGCCCAAACTTACCGCCGAGGAACGAGAAAGCCTGAAGACCGTAATAATGAAAACCTCACCGAAGGCGCACGGATTTGACGAACTGATTTGGAAAGGAGAAGTTGTGGGAATGCTGATTCAGCAAAAGTTTGGAGTAAGCTATAAGAAAGCACAAATTTATAACATCATCAACGCGTTGAATATAGAATTTATCAACGGAGCATGGGTTGAGAAACCATCTTAGCAGAGCCGCGCTGAGAAGCACGGCTTTGCTAAGATTCTGACTCGCCAAATATTTTTGAAAGTTCGGTTTCTGTTTTGGTCAGTTTGCGTTTGCACAAATCGAGCAATTCTACAATGCGCTTAACTTTTTGAGCAAGCTCGTCAATATCGGTAGCATCTCCGTTCAATTCGGCGAGCAACTTTTCGATTTCGGCAACGGCTTCGTTGTATGACAATTTAAGATTCGCCATTGTAGAATTATGATTTTTGACTAAACGGAATCAGATTTATGTCCAAGCCCGTATCAATCATATAATCTTCGATGTCTTCTTCCATGTCCACATCGTTTTCGTCGTAATGCCAATTGATTACAACTTCGCCGCCGTTGTCCTCATAATCTTTGAGCACGTTGAGCAGATCCAGAATACTTCGGGAAGTACTGGTATTAAAGTATGTGAGCTTAATGATGAAGGCAATCGGTTTTTTGACTTCGCCCGTGTATGTTTCCAACCATTGAATTAAGGGTTTGTAGAACTCCACGGTGTCTTCAAGAAACGACTCTCCGGAGATTTCGCACATCCCGTTTTGGGCATTGAAATTTACCGAAGGGATGAAATAATCTTTGTGGGAACCCTGTATGACTATGTTTTCCATTGATTATTGTATTATATTTATTTATCTATTCTTACTCCTATTGAAAAAAATGATGTTTCTTCGTCTATCGGATTCACCTCAATATCAAGTGGGTTTGCCGATGTCAGTGCTACGGTAATTAAACCGATATGTGCATTTCCTTTTTCGCCTTGCGGACGGCGACGTTCGTCGCGTTTATATTGTCGAAGGCTTTCGCGGTCGAGCGAATTAATATACTCGCTTTTTTCCAAAATTGGGATGATGAATTCGTTGTTCACGGGATTTCCGGTGATAAGCAAAAACGAATCGTCAAATTCCTTTAGTATCAAAGATCCCATGCCTATTTCGCGGTTGTCATTCATCTTTACTTTTACGGCAGAATAGTAGGAAATGTTTTGCGAAAGTTCAAAAAATATTTTAAACAATTTTTTTACCGAATTTGCATCCGCGAAACTTTCCATCGTATTGATATAATCGCCGATGGATGACAGGATGCGCTCGTCAATTGGTCCTTTGTAAGAAAGTTTTACTTCTTCCTCGAACATTTGAGCACTGAATCCGGTATTTCTTACAACTGACATGGTTATTCTTCGTGTTTGTTAATTCTGACGGCAACGATGTAAAATAGTTTTTCGTTTTCCAAAGGCACAATCTTGTAATCCACAGGCGAACCTGCAGTGAGTGCAACTTGTATTAACCCAATGTTACCGCCGCCTTTAGCACCTGCCGGTAATTTCCGCATCAAGCGTTTGTATTCGCGCAACTCCTCGCGGTCTAAGTTTTTAATTTTTTCGCATTTTCCCGAAATTTTTTCTGCTTGAGTATCCGTTACCATATTTCCGGTACAAAAAACAAAATGAGAATCGAACTCTTGAATCGTCAATGTTCCGACACCGGCTTCCTCTCCGCGCCGATTTTCTTCTTGTTCGGCGGAGTAATAGGAGATATTTTGTGCTAATTCCAGAAATATTTTGAACATTTTTTTATTCACTGACGGGCTGTCCGACAGAGAATATTCAATATTTTTAGCCAGCACGGACAAGACCTGACCGTCAAAAGGACCTGTGTAAGAGACACTTACACTGTTCACATTCATCGTATTTATTAAATCATGTTTCGCTGACATTCTTATATTTTTTGCTTAATTTGTAAAAAATCATGCTGCTTCGCTTTAACTCTCGGCAAACAAAAATAGATAAACTTTTTGAAAATGTAAAGTTTTTTTATCTCAATTTGCAAAAAGTATGCAAAAGAGGTATAAATATTAAAAATAATTGACTTTTTTTTAAGCAAATTTCAGAGATGCCTAAAATTCGCAAAAAAAAATGTAATTTTGCAAAAAAAGTTTAGCATGGAACAACACAAATCCGGTTTTGTAAACATTATCGGAAATCCGAATACCGGAAAATCAACTTTGATGAATGCGTTCGTGGGCGAAAAAATTTCGATTATAACTTCAAAAGCGCAAACGACACGGCATCGCATCAAAGGTATTGTAAACGGCGACGATTTTCAAATCGTTTTTTCCGACACGCCCGGCGTGCTGAAACCGCATTACGAGCTACAAAAATCTATGTTAGCCTTCTCAGAATCGGCACTTTCGGACGCCGATGTCATAGTTTATGTAACGGATGTGTTTGAAACGTTCGATAAAAATTCGGAGTTTTTAGAAAAAGTAAAAAAGGCGAACATCCCTACTCTATTGATTTTAAATAAGATAGATAAATCTGACCAAGAACGTCTCGAAAAACTTGTAGCAGAATGGCGCGAACGTTTGCCTGAAGCAGAAATTTATCCGGCATCGGCTTTGGAAAAATTTAATGTTGATATTATCTTTAAACGCATCCTCGCGCTCCTGCCCGAGTCGCCGCCGTATTTCCCTAAAGACCAATTTACCGACCGTTCCGAGCGTTTTTTTGTAACAGAAATTATTCGTGAAAAAATCCTTCTCAATTACCAAAAAGAAGTGCCATATTCGGTTGAAGTTGAGGTTGAAGAATTTAAGGAAGAGGCGGATATTATTCGTATCAGAGCGATAATTCACGTAAACAGCCCTTCGCAAAAAGGCATCATAATTGGTCATAAAGGCTTAATGCTCAAACGAATAGGCACAGATGCGCGCAAAGATATTGAAGCATTCTTCGACAAACACGTTTTTATTGAAATTTATGTGAAAATTACAAAAGATTGGCGCGACAGCAAGGACAAACTCCGCCGTTTCGGATACGATGAGTAAATTCTAAAAACGTTCAAACTAATTGATTTTCAATACGAAAATGATATTTAGCATATTTCTGATAGGTCTCAGCCTTTCGTATGACGGCTTGGCGGTGTCCGTTGCAGGCGGCGCGCTTATGACGGGAAATAAAACCAAAAATGCGTTGAAAATCGACTT
>DYOJ01000671.1 GCA_020720705.1 Acetofilamentum sp. | reverse complement strand
TCGAATTTCGACTTTATTTCTACAGAATTTCTAAAAACACCCTGAACGAAATTTCACTATATCTTATAGAAATTCAACAAGTTATGAGTTTGCTTACAAGTACAATAAGCAACCCCCAAAAGATTTGCAAAATGTAAGGATAAAATTTTATCTTTGCATTTTTGCAATTTGTAGAAAACATAAGCCTAAACATTCAATTTTACAAAGAAACAATCCGTATGAAACGTATTCGTAAACCACTCCCGATTTTTGAACAAGTTGAAATTGAAGATATTACAATTGAAGGTAAAGCCGTAGCTAAAATTTATTACGGCGAAGATAACCGTAAACTTACAATTTTTGTGAGTCATGCAGTACCGGGGGATATTGCAGATTTACGAATTGTTGAAAAGAAAAAAAATTATATCGAAGCCGTCCCCATAAAATTTCACAAATATTCCGAAAAACGTGTAGATGCTTTTTGCGAGCACTTCGGAACTTGCGGAGGCTGCACAAGGCAATTTCTAAGTTATGCCGACCAGCTTTTTTACAAAGAAAAAGCTACTAACGATGTATTACAGCGAATCGGAAAAATAGAACTACCTGTTCCTGAGCCTATTATGGAATCGCCGGATATAAAATACTATCGGAATAAACTCGAATACACATTCTCGGATAAACGCTGGCTGACCGAAAACGATATGTCAAGTCGCTACGAGATAACAGATAACGATGCTCTCGGATTTCATGTTCCGGGTAGATTTGATAAAGTCTTGGACATCAAAAATTGCTATCTTCAAGCATCGCCGTCAAACGACATACGCTTGTCAGTAAAAGAATATTCTCAACGTAATAACTTGACTTTCTTTAATATACGAGAACAACACGGATTGTTAAGAACACTCATGATACGAACATCGGTAACCGGAGATGTCATGGTTGTAATATCATATTTTGAAGACAATTTTGAAAAAATTGAAGGGTTATTGGAACATTTAGCACAAAAATTTCCTGAAATAACATCGCTAAACTATGTGCACAACCCCAAACAAAACGACAGCATAAGCAATTTAGAAATAAACACTTACGCCGGGAATCCATACATTACGGAAGAAATGGAAGATTTAAAGTTTTTAGTCGGACCAAAATCATTCTACCAAACCAATGCCAAACAAGCTCTCGATTTATACCGACTTGTTGAAGAATATGCTGATTTACAAGGACATGAAATAATTTATGACCTCTACACCGGCACAGGGACGATAGCACAATTCCTTGCCCGCCGTGCTCAAAAAGTTATCGGCATTGAATCTATTGCCGCAGCAATTGATGATGCAAAGCAAAATGCAGTGTTGAATAATTTATCCGATACCCATTTTTTTGCGGGAGATATGAAGGATATTTTGACTCTCGAATTTGTTCACACACAAGGCAAACCCGACCTGATTGTTACCGACCCTCCGAGAGCCGGTATGCACAAAGACGTGATACAAACCCTTTTAAATATTGAAGCTAAACGAATTATCTACGTCAGTTGCAATCCTGCTACGCAAGCCCGCGACTTGCAACTGCTTGATTCAAAATATAAAGTTCTCCGAACACGTCCCGTGGATATGTTTCCGCATACGCACCACACTGAGAATATAGTTCTTTTGGAATTGAGATAATATCCAATGTCTGTAAGGAAACGTGTAAAGACTTGATTTTATGTCAATTATACTCTTTTTTCAAATCGAAAGTATTGTCATATAG
>DYOJ01000670.1 GCA_020720705.1 Acetofilamentum sp. | reverse complement strand
GAAAAAGCAAGCGAAGTTTATAAAGAAGCGGTTGATGTTTGTATAGCACTATCAAATTCATCCGATGACTCCAAGTCATCAGATGAATACAAACAGCTGGCATTTTATTTTTCTGAACGCAACAAATCTTCCGTTCTTTTGGAGGCACTTGCCGGCTCAGATGCCCTGAAATTTGCCGGAATTCCGCAAAATCTTTTAGATAAAGAACACGATTTGAGTATTGATATTGCAAATTACATCAACTTAAAAAACAATGCCGAAACCGACAGCATACGCGGAGTTTGGGAAAGTCGCCTTTTTAATGCTAATCGTTCTTACGACAGTTTAATTGTGGTTTTCGAAACAAAATATCCGAAATATTACGAAATGAAATACAACAATAAACCGGCAACAGTTCCCGAAATTCAAGAACTTTTAGACAAAAAAACGGCAATGCTGAGTTATTTTGTTCTCGACAGTGCTGTTATAGTTTATGTTATCACCAAAAAAGGTTTTGAAGTTTATAAAACCGCAAAAATTGATAGTTTCGACACGAAAATCGAAAAATATCGTGCCGTAATGCAGTCGAACCGAACCGAAGATATTTTGCGCTACGGAAATTTGGCTTTTGAACTGTACGAACAATTTTTTCCTTCGTATTTAATTAAAAATAAGCATTTTGCAAAAATCGAAAACCTTATCGTACTTCCCGATGGAATTATGGCAAGCATTCCGCTCGAAACGCTTTTTACCGAAAAATACAAAACACAATGGACCGGTTGGGAAAATACGGCGTACTTTTCGGAAATGCCGTTTCTTATAAAAAAATATAATATTTCCTATTCATATTCCGCCACTTTGTTCAAAAACACTTTCCCGAAAGAAAAACAAACCGACATCGAACTCACAAACATAAACGATTGGATCGCTTTCGCCCCCGTTTTCGATGATAACAACACAAACGGCACAAGTGCTGTTTCACGAAAATTATTGCTCGATTTAGAAAAAGAAAAAAACGAAAACGCAATCGTAAAACGCAGCTACCTTCAAGACGGAAGCTATGTTAGTCCGCTTCCGGGCACGCTCGACGAAGTGAACGATATTTTCGAACTTTTCGATAAAAGCGGTAAAAAGTCAAAATATTATATCAAAAGCAATGCAAGCGAAGAAACAGTAAAATCGGGTGAGTTGGAAAAATATCAAATTTTGCACTTCGCCACACACGGTTTCGTAAACACCGAAAAGCCTGAACTTTCGGGAATTCTTATGGCACAAGATACAAGCACAAGTTTTGAAAGTTACGAAGATATGTACGGCAACATAGCCCAACAAAATGACGGGATTTTATATCAATCCGAAATTTATAATATGCAGTTGAACGCTAATTTGGTTGTGCTTTCCGCCTGCGAAACAGGTCTGGGAAAAATCACATCAGGCGAGGGAGTTATCGGATTAACAAGAGCACTTTTGTATGCCGGAACAAAAAACATCATCGTTTCACTTTGGCAAGTTTCCGATGAAAGCACCTCGCAATTGATGATTAATTTTTATAAGAATTTATTGTCGGATAAGAACTTTGGCAAAGTTGATACGGAATTTGGAGAGTATTTGCGCCAAGCCAAACTGAAAATGATTTCGGAAGGAAAATATGCACATCCGTTCTATTGGAGTCCGTTTATTTTAATCGGGAAATAAAAAAGTAAAGTACGATAGAGTATGGTAATTTAATAATATTTTTTAAAATTAACTTAA
>DYOJ01000067.1 GCA_020720705.1 Acetofilamentum sp. | reverse complement strand
CTTTGATCGCATTTTGTGCAGACAAAAAATTAATCCCGAACATTCCTATCACAAAGAGTGATAACAATCGCTTAAATCGTAAATGTGTGTTCATACGTGAAATATTTTAAAAACAATTAAATAAAAAACTAATTTAGAAAAGCCTATATCTTCTTTCTTTTCACAATCGCGAAGATACGACAAATATACGGAATATCAACAACGAACAGACCAAAAAATCACGCAAAAAATCATATTTTTTGAAAAAAATCGTTGCAAACGTTTGCAATTTTTTTATTTTGTTATGTAAAATCTTCTTTTTAGCTTTACGCGTTCTAAATTTCTTTATGAAAATAAAGCATAAATTACTTTTACTCATCGGCGGATTCGCGTTGCTGATTGTCGGGGTGCTGTCCGTGAACTTTTTTCTGAATACTAAAAGTTCTCAGCTTTATGTTGCACAACAGCGTGAAAATCTGGCGGTTTCTGCACACAATGCCGTGTCAATAAACGGAGAATCGTTATATTCGACCGTGTACGATTATTCGTATTGGGACAACTTGTATAATTTTATCAATGAGCAAGATACAGCGTTTTCTAATGCGTATTTATCTACCTTGACGGATTATGCGCACATTGATTATGCGTGGGTCTATAATCGCAAAGGATTGCCGATATTTTATTCTCAAAAACCCGGAAAAGATACCATTAATTTGCCGGCTGATAAAGCAGATTTATATCAATTACTTGATACGCTTGAAAACTCCGAGAATCGTTTTGCTGATTTTTACATAAAGAACGGAGATTCACTATACATTGTTTATGCCGGAACTGTTCATCGGACATCCGATGTAAACAGACTTGAAAAACCGCAGGGGGCATTTTTAGTTGCCAAAACCGTAGATTCATTATTTCTGTCGAAACTCGGAATTATCACAAATTCAACGGTATCAGTCCGTTTTGATTCCAATCAGACTGACTCAAATAATAAGTATTCTATATCTTCGTCTTTTCCGATTTTTAATTCGCACGGTGAATTAGCCGGAATTTATCACTTCGAGAAAAAGGATGACTTCATAAAAAAGAACGACAACAAGCAACTTGAAATCATGTTGTATGTCGCTTTTATCATCTTTGTGCTACTGATAGTGCTTATTTTTGTGTTTAACAACGTCCTAAACCGACCGTTTGCTGCGCTGATTCGTGCTTTGGACACAGGAAAATCCGACCGTATTTTAAAATATAAAAAGTCAAAATCCGAGTTCGGAAAACTTGCACTACTAATAATAGAGTTTTTCAATCAAAAAAATGCACTTGAAAGCGAAATCGAAGAACGTACGCAGATATCACTCAAACTTGCCGAACAAAATATTGAACTCAATAGCAGGAACGAGGAGATACAAGCACTCAACGATAACGTAACTTCAGCAAATGAAGAACTGCGGCAAAACAACGAAGAGATGATGTCCTTAAACGAAGACATTTCTAAAAAAGCTGCTGAGATTGAAAGAAACAACCGAGTTATTGCAACCATAAACAAAGAAATGATTGAAAGCATGAATTATGCTGCCGGTTTACAGCGTTCAGTTTTGCCTTCAGGTGCACAAATTGCCGAGATGCCTTTCAATCCTTTTGTCTTTTTCCGCCCGAAAGATATTGTGAGCGGAGATTTTTATTATTTGAAAATCAGAGAAGATAACTTTATTTTTGCTGCGGCAGATTGCACAGGACACAGCGTTCCGGGTGCAATTATGAGTATGCTTGCAAATTCATTGCTCAACGAAATTATGTATTACACCCCCGAGGCAAGCCCTGCTGAAATTCTCAACCGACTCCGCAGACTGATAAAATCTAGTTTGAAACAAACGGGACGAGAAAGTTTGCATAAAGATGGCTTGGACATTGCTTTTTGCAGATTGAATATCAATACTTTACAATTAGATTACGCCGGAGCATACCAGCCCTTATGGATTTTCAGAGAGATTGATTCAATTTCTGAACCCGAGTTTATCGAAATTTCGGCAAATCGTCAGCCTATCGGTATATATCACAAAGAAACTCCGTTCACAGACCACAGCATACAACTTAAAAAAAGCGATAAGGTGTATATTTTTTCAGACGGATTCGACTCTCAAATAGGCGGTCAGAATAATTTGAAATTTAAGAAGAAAAATTTTATTCAAACTTTAAAAGAAATTCGTAATCTTACGAACGACAAAAAACTGCATCTCCTAAATACAAAACTTGAAACTTGGATGGGAACAAACGCACAAACGGATGATATTTTACTTATCGGATTAAGTATTTAATAACGTGATACACGGAAATTAAGTAATGAGACAATTTGAAAATTAGATAATTTGAAAATATTTAGTTCAAATTCAATATATTACAAAATTTGAATATACAAATAAATTTGTCTAGTTTCTTATAACAAGTTTTCATACAATACAAAGTAGGGTCTTGACAATTTTGAAATGACGCAGCATTGTCCTACGGACGAATGCAGGTCAAGTCCGGACATGGAAACGCCGGATGAGGTTTGACAAGCCGGTAGGCATATTTAAAAAAAAATCCTGTTTCTCATACCGAGCAACAGGATTATTTCATTTAGGAAAAGATAATAAACAAAGTATATCAATCTCATTTTAAATTTATTGATAACCAATCGTTAGCAAAATTATACATTATTCAATATTCATTCCTTAATCTTCTTGTTCTTTATCTTCCCATTTGATTTGAAACTCAATTTCATGCTCACCGTCCGAGCGTTCATGTTCAATATTGAACTCCGCACGCACGGGAACATAAATACGCTCACCGGCAATTTGAATTTCAAAACGTTCGTTATTTTCAATAGAATCTGCCAAGCGGCGCAATTTTGCCACAAATTCGTCTTTGGGATACGATTTTTCGATGTCTCTGTCCTGTTTCATATTTAAAATTTTAAAAGAATTTCGACAAAGATGGTAAAATTTTTGAAATGCAATTGTTAAAAAACCAAAAAGCCGACAGAAATGTCGGCTTATATTTATTGCACCATGAAAAACTATTGAACTATTGAACAGCTTTAACTATAGCAGCGAAAGCTTCGGGGTTGTTCATTGCAAGATCGGCTAAAACTTTACGGTTTAACTCTAAACCTTTTGCATGAACTTTCCCCATGAATTCCGAATACGACATACCGTGCTGGCGAACACCTGCATTGATACGTTGAATCCACAACGAACGATACTCGCGTTTTTTTGCTTTACGGTCTCTGTAGGCATATAGCAAGCCCTTTTCGTAAGTGTTTTTGGCTACGGTCCACACATTTTTTCTGCGTCCGAAATAGCCTTTGGTTTGTTTGAGCAGTTTTTTACGGCGTGCGCGCGATGCAACTGCATTTACTGAACGTGGCATAAAATTTTTGTTTTTTTTGACATCAGGCGGTTTTTAACTCTTTTAGCCTGAATATCATTGTTAATAACTATTTAGAAAGAAGCGGTTGAAAAATCAACTCTTTAAGGCTTCGTTCCGGGAATTGAAACCGGCAATTTATTACATCGCCAAAAGCATTTTAACATTAGGCACATCGGCTTTGTTTACCGTTGTAAAATGTCCTAAATTGCGTTTGCGTTTGTTGGACTTTTTTGTTAAAATGTGGCTTTTGTATGCGTGTTTACGTTTGATTTTGCCTGTCCCTGTGAGCTTGAAACGTTTTTTAGCTCCACCTTTGGTTTTCATTTTTGGCATAAGATACTCTTTAAAAAAATTATTATTTTTTATTTGGTGCAAGAAACATAATCATTTTTTTGCCTTCTAAAACAGGCATTTTTTCGACTTTACCAAACTCGTCAAGAGCTGTGGCAAACTTCAGCAGGGTGATTTGTCCGTGTTCTTTATAGACGATTGCTCTGCCTTTGAAAAAGACATAGCATTTCACCTTAGAACCTTCCTGTAAAAATTTCTTCGCATGTTCGAGTTTGAAATTGAAATCGTGGTCGTCAATATTCGGACCGAAACGAATTTCTTTAATCACAACTTGTTGTTGCTTTGCTTTCAACTCCTTTTGCTTTTTTTTCTGCTGATAAATGAACTTTTGAAAATCTACTACCTTACAAACCGGCGGGTTTGCATTAGGCGAAATTTCCACCAAGTCCATTTCTTGGTCTTCGGCTATACTCAATGCTTCACTCAATGAGTAAACTCCGGGTTCAATGTTATCACCCACAAGGCGCACCTCATTCGCCCTGATACGGTGGTTGGTGCGGTATTCATTCTTACCGTCTCCACCATCTTTTTTTATTGGCTTTTTATCTATTGCTTTGTCCTCCTATTTAGTTCGACAATATTTTTTCTTCAAATTATTCTTGAAGTTCTTTTTCTATTTGATTTTTAATATGTTGTGAAAATTCTTCGGGCGACATTTTGCCTAAATCACCTTCACTTTGCTTTCTGACGGATACCGTTTCATCGTTTGCTTCATTCTCGCCCACTATCAACATGTACGGGATACGTCTTAATTCACTTTCTCTGATTTTCTTTCCGATTTTTTCATTTCGTTCATCAATCACGGCGCGAATATCGTAATTTTTTAACAATTGCAAAAGTTTTTTTGCATATTCGTTAAATTTTTCGCTAATCGGTAAAATAATGGCTTGTTCCGGAGTGAGCCAAAGCGGGAATTTACCGGCTGTATGCTCAATCAGCACAGCAACAAACCTTTCCATTGAACCAAACGGTGCACGGTGTATCATTACAGGGCGATGTTTTTGGTCATCGCTTCCGGTGTAGGTCAGGTCGAAACGTTCGGGTAGATTATAGTCCACTTGAATTGTTCCGAGTTGCCAACTTCTGCCTATAGCATCTTTCACCATAAAATCAAGTTTCGGTCCGTAGAACGCTGCTTCACCATATTTTACCACAGTTTTCAGACCTTTTTCGGTTGCGGCTTCAATAATCGCACTCTCGGCTTTAGCCCAATTTTCATCAGAACCGATATATTTGTCAGGGGTGTTGGGGTCTCGTAAAGATATTTGCGAGGTGTAATCATTGAAATCCAATACTTTAAAAATGTAGAGGACAATATCAATGACCTTCAAAAATTCTTCTTTTAACTGGTCCGGGCGACAAAACAAGTGTGCGTCATCTTGTGTGAACCCGCGAACACGAGTTAGTCCGTGCAATTCTCCGCTTTGTTCATACCTATAGACTGTACCAAATTCGGCATATCGAATGGGTAAATCGCGGTATGAGTGTGGTTTACTTTTGTATATCTCGCAATGGTGGGGGCAGTTCATAGGTTTCAGCAAAAACTGCTCACCTTCGGCAGGTGTGTTTATCGGCTGAAATGAATCGGCACCATATTTTGCAAAGTGTCCGGAGGTTACATACAGCTCTTTTTGTCCGATATGAGGGGTAATGACAGGTTCATAACCGTAGCGAGTTTGAAGTTTTTTGAGAAATTGCTCCAAACGCTCTCGCAACATGGCACCTTTGGGCAACCATAAGGGTAAACCGGCACCTACTTTTTGAGAGAATGTAAACAATTCCAACTCTCGACCAAGTTTTCTGTGGTCACGTTTTTTAGCCTCTTCCAACAAAGTCAGATAGTCTGAAAGCATGCTTTGTTTTGGGAAGGTAATTCCGTAAACACGAGTAAGTTGTTTATTTTTGTCATCGCCTTTCCAATAAGCACCTGCGATGCTCATAATTTTAACAGCTTTAATCGCACTTGTATCCGGCAGATGCGGTCCTCGGCAAAGGTCTGTAAAATTATTTTGAGTGTAAAATGTGATTGTCCCGTCCTGAAGTCCTGAGATAAGGTCCATTTTATATTCATCGCCCTTTTCGGTATAGTATTCTAAGGCTTCGGCTTTGGGCATGTCTGTTCGGATGTAGGCGTGTTTGCCGCGAGCAATCTCCAACATCTTTTTTTCTATTGTTTCAAAGTCATTTTCCGAGATAACTTTTCCTTCGGGCATATCCACATCGTAGTAAAAGCCTGTTTCAATTGCCGGACCAACCCACAATTTTATACCCGGATATATCACTTCGAGAGCTTCCGCCATAAGGTGAGCAGATGAGTGCCAGAACGCTTCTTTGGCTTCTTTATCTTCCCACTTATGGATTGCGATGTTTGCATCTGAAAATATCGGGCGTGTAACATCCCACACGTCGCCGTTTACACTTACTGAAAAAGCTTCTCGAGCTAATTGACTGCTAAGACTTTGGGCTATTTCTTGTCCGGTTACACCGTCTTGAAACTCCCGAATACTTTTATCGGGAAAAGTAATCTTTATCATATTTTCTAATTTGACCAAATTAAATCAGACCGCAAATGTAATAGTTTTTCCGGAAATACGAAAATGAATTAATATAAAAAAAGAGCGGAATTACTTCCGCTCCGAACATCGTTTAAATGTTTTTTTATGTTACAATACAAAAACTTAGAATTTAAACCCAAGTTTTACAAACGGTTGAACAAATAAACCAAGAGTATAGGTGTCAGCCTTTAAACTCTCTAATCCGGGTGCGGGCAATTTCACATTGTACGCATACAAATATGAAAATGGTTTAATTTCTGCGCCCAAAAATAGATTGTCGTTAAAGTAATAATCTGCTCCGGCAACGATTTGTCCGCCAAAACCGATGAGTTCTACGTGTCTGGTGTCAATATCAGTAACAACTACATTCGCTTCGCTATCCACGGTATAGGTCGGATTGTATTGCGACCAACGTGCATAATAAACCGGTACAGATACACCTACAAAAGGAGAAAGGTCTCCCATAGGGAAATGATATTCAAAACCCGGATTAATATTTGCATCGAAACGATTATCTGCTGTAACTGCTTCGTAATTAGGAATCCATGTTACGTTTGGAGCATCGGGGTCTATGATGCCGGGAACGTTGTCGCGTGCGGGTGTGTTGCTGAAAATTAAACCGCCGTTCAAACGCACGGCCATGTTATCGTTCAAAAACATACGTGCTTCTCCGCCAACCATGTTTGCAACGTTATTGTAATTTGCATTCATTACGTTTGCAGAAGGTGCCGATCCCGGAACACTCCAATATGCGTTGTTGCCCGGTGCGGAAGGGATGTATAATCCGTCTTTCAGATAATTGCCGTTTCCGAACAGTATAGCTCCCGAAAACGAGAAACTTAAACCACCACCGGAAGTCGACATGTCATCTTCCTGAGCGATAATGCCGCTTAAAAAGCTAAACATCAGCATGCCCAGTATTACATATTTCTTCATAAGGTATAATATTTGATTTGTTAATAGAACGTTCGAACGGACAATTGCAATATTTTCGGTAATTTTGTATATCCTGCTTTTCTCTATTCGAATATTCTGAACTAATGTTTACTGAAAAATTAAAAAAAAATTGTCTAAAAGTCCAAATTTGTTTGGAATACAATTCGCAACGATTTGGGGTAATTTTGCCAAAGGGTTTAACTTTGGCAAAATTTGTTTTAGACAATTTTTATTTACGGTAGAATTATCCGATGATAGCGTCTAACAAAGCTTTGTATTTGTTAGCAAGAGCTTGATTATCAGCAATTTCACCGGTTAATTTAGCAATTTTCGCAGTTAATTTTGCAATTTCGTTATCAAGCACGAATGCGTCTTGGCTGATATCAGCTTCTAAAATAGTAATCGCATCTTTCAAACCTGCAATATCTTCTTTTTTACCGTCAATAAGACCTTGAATGTTCTCAAGTACATCTTCACCTTCTAAGAAACCAACCTCACCTTCATAAGCATCAATTTGAGCATCAAGTAAGCTAACTTCATAAGCAATGGCATCTTTAAGGCGAGAAGAAGCGTTAAGATCATCTTCAATTTGAGCTTTATCAGCTGCTGCAGTCGTGTATGCATCTTGTACAGCCACTTTATTGGCAGTTGCACGAGCAATATCGTAATTTAGCGCTGCGATATTAGCATTAGCGTCTGTTGTAACTTCTGTAAGTTCACTTTCGACTGCGTTTTTTAGCGCTGTAAAATCAGCGTGGTCTTCAGTTTCGTTTATCGTAGTTTCGTAATAATAATAGTAACGAAAATCCAAACCACCTTGTATGTAAGAATAGCTCAGGCTTTCCATCTCAGCCAAGCAATCATTAATTTGAGCTCGTTTAGCATCAATTTTCGCTTGATCTTGAGGGGTAGCAGCTACCAATACTTTAAAAGAAACCACGTATGCATCATACTTAGCAAGTGAGTCAGCAACAGCTTTTTTGTCTGCAGCTACATCTGTGATTCGTTTTTGCTCAGCTACGATAGCTTTGTTTGCATCAGTAATGATTTGTACATTATTGTTGTAGTAAACAATGATGTCATTAATTCTGTCAAACTCAAGAGCGAGAAGTTCTTCGTCAAGTTCAGCTTCGTCAAGTTCAATTTGTTTATCAGCTTTTTGAGCAATGAGGTTTTGAATCATTACATTGAGGTCATTTATCTCAGCTTGAATACTTGCAGGGTCAGCTAGGATTGCAGCATAAGCAGCTAAAGATGCTTCAGCAACAGCAAGTTCTGCTTTTTTCATATCACGGTCGTGTTCTTTGGTGTATTTCATGTAAGCTTGAATAACACCACCGACAATGATATCACCTGTTATACCGGCAGCTTTAATAGCGTTCAATACAGCCAAATCAGCTTCAGCGTCTAATTTTTCTTCGGATTTAGCATTAACTTCATCCATGTAACCTTGGTACCAACCTAAGTACTCATGAGCACGATCAAGTTCATCAGCTTCGAGCTGAGCAACTGCTTTTGCCATATCATTAACGGCACGTTGAAAGTCAACTTTTGCTTGTTCCAAATCAACTTTAGCTTGTTCAACAGCAACATCTGCAACGGCAACTAATTCGCGAAGTTCTTGCTCAAATCTTTGAGCATTTCTTTGTTCTTCTGCCAATGTACTAGCTGTTTGAGCTTGAATTTGAGCCGCATTTGCTTGAAATACTGCTGCCTGAGCTTGAATTTGAGCTGATTGAGCATCTGCTTGTGCAGCCATCGCAAGTTGGTAGGTCGTTTGAGCTTCTGTGAGCTTAACTTTGGCGCTTACAATATCCAACTGGGCTGCACGTAGTGCTTTCACCTCATCAGATACTTCGTTTTTCACACAAGAGCTTAGTGCGAAAACAGTTGCTAACATTAGTGTAGCAATTTTAAAAGATAATCTTTTCATAATTGAAAAATTAAGTGATTAATAAAAAAAATTAATAAAAAATTAAAAAACTTATTTGATATTAAATAATTCCGCTCAACAAAGCACTGTGTAAACTGTCTATTAGTGTTAATTTTCAGACACCCTACAAAGCTATGCGTGCACGGTTTGTTTTGTTAAGGGGGAGGCTTATTTTGTTTTCTCATCTAAAACACATTATTATTAGGTTACAATTAAAAAAACATAGCATTCATTATTAAATGTTTTTCGGTGCAAATGTAAAAAAAAATTAAAAAAAAAAAAAAAAAAATTTATAAAAATAAAGATAGAGTGATAATTCGCTTTGATTGAAGACAGTATTATATTGAATGTGTGGTACTTACAAAAACTAAATACTGTTTTCAATCACATTTTGTTTTGATAATCGGCTACAATTTATATACGAAAGGCTGATTATTTGTGATGAAAACTTTAGACAATACTCAGTTTGAATTAGGAATTAGGAATT
>DYOJ01000669.1 GCA_020720705.1 Acetofilamentum sp. | reverse complement strand
CTTGCAGACACTGACAGGTTTTCGTTAAAGTCAGTCCTTAGAGCAACGAACGCTGTAACCGTACGTAGGGTAGTAGTCGTGGCGGTTCACTTTGCCCTCGTCGTAGTCGAGGTTCCTGCTCCAAGCGTTCTCGCTTTCGATTGGCGTACTTGACCAAAAGTTGGCGTCCGTGCCGAGACCGCTGAACGCCCCGCCGTAGAAGTTGCGGTAGCCCGCAGGCAAAGCATTAAATCCGCTTTCGTTTGTGGCATTTCCGCCGGCATCGTATTTCCAATCGGTTGTTGCCTTCATTTTGCCGCCGGCAACAGTTTTACCGCCCAAATAGTCGGTCAAAGTTGTCCATTCTTCATCGCTCGGCAAATGCCAGCCGGCGGGGCAAACGGTTTTTGCGGTTTCCAAATTGTATAATCTGCCGTACTTTGCTGCGTAGCTTTCATTGTTTTTGTATGCCCAACAGCCGCTGCCGGCTTGGTAGGCAAGGTTTTCAGCAAACCATGTTTGAGTTCCAATTGTTACTGTTTTGTAAACTTTTCCGTCTCTTGTGTCTGTAAATGTTCCTGTTTCTTGTGAAAAACCGGTAAAATAGCAAATTGCTAAACCTAAAATTAAAATCAATCTTTTCATTTTTTATTAAATTAAATTTTGCCTACTTTTTTGCGGCTTTGGCAATCCGCCTTCAAGCATATGTTAGCAACTTGGTTTTCAATTAGTTTATACATGCATATTGAAATCTTTGTACTTTTGTAATAATTTCTTTGTTGTTATCACTCGGTCAAAACCTATTTTTTGTAACCCGTTTATTAGTTTCATATCATTTGTCCAAAGAACCGAATTTGTAATATGCAAAGTCAGTGCAGCAAAAGCGATGTCCTTATTATCTATTTCTTTTGTTAGTTCGTCTGCTTGTATCCAATTCTCTTGTGATATAAGTTCTTCACTGACAAATGTAATTTTCCGCATATATGAATACAAAACATCAATCACATTGTCAAGAGGTTGTTTTGAAAGTCGAACTATTTTTTCTTGGTGTTTGAACATTTCGACAATCAGATAATGACAAGAGAATTTTTCAAATGTATATTTTGGATTTAACAGTAAATCGGCATTGTCGCCAAATGGAGCAATACAAGCACTAAACAAGATGTTGCTATCAATTACTATTTTCATTTGATAAAAAGCTGTTTGTTTGTTGCCCACCAATTTTTATCAACTTCTTGCGCCAACTGCATTGCTGATTCTTCTGTACCTTGATTTTTCATTAGAATTTCAACAATTTGCAAATATTCAATTACAGATTGTACAATCCTAAAATCAATTGAGGACGGTATTCTGATTAGCGTCTCATTATTTTTTGTTTCTATTATCATTGTTCAATTTTTTTATTCAAAGTTACACTTTTTTTACCATGGGCAATGGTAATACATCAATTTCTTTTTTTATAGACTTGATATTGTTTTTTTGTAATCGAATAACTTTGAATATGCGTTACAAAAGAATATGCCGACAGTTCATAAGCCCTATAAAACAACCCTTCTTTTCTAAGGAAAATTGAATTTACGTTATTTTGCTCGTGTTTTAAAATTTCAGTTATACTCATATTTTCAAAAAAAAAATCGAGGATTCATTAATATTACTTTGTCTTTTGTGCGAAGGAAAGATGAAGGCTCTTCTGGCTTTGCTAAGCGTTGACTTTTGTGTCGGGCAAAGACAAATGTACCTGAATGTGTGGTGGGCT
>DYOJ01000066.1 GCA_020720705.1 Acetofilamentum sp. | reverse complement strand
GAGTATAATTGACATAAATTCAAACATTTATACGTTTTCTTGCAGACACTAATTACGCAACAAATCTAAGCTTTTTCATACTGATTTGAAAATTTATCGAACTTTGAACGAAAAAAAAAAAGCTGTCAAAAAATGACAGCTTTTGATTTACAAGTTATTACAATTATCCTCCGAAATCGTCAAACATCACATTTTCATCCGGAACACCTAAATCCGACAGCATTTTTTGCACGGCAGCATTCATTTGCGGCGGTCCGCAGAGGTAATATTCAATTTCTTCCGGTTCTTCGTGTTTGCTTAAATACATGTCGTATATTACATTGTGTATAAAACCTTTCGGACCTGTCCAATTATCTTGCGGCAGTGGTTCTGAAAGTGCTAAATTCCAATTAAAATTTGCATTGTCTGTTTGAATTTTATCAAATTGGTCAGCATAAAATACTTCTCTCAAAGAGCGTGCTCCGTACCAGAACGTTGCTTTGCGGTCAGTTTTCTTAGTCAGGAATAAATCAAAAATATGCGAACGCATAGGCGCCATACCTGCGCCGCCGCCGATGAACATCATTTCTTTATTGGTTTTCTTAATAAAGAATTCGCCGTAAGGACCTGATACCAAAACTTTATCGCCGGGTTTGCGTGAGAAAATGTACGACGAACAAATACCCGGATTGACATTCATGAACGCGTTTTTCGCTCTGTCCCAAGGTGGTGTTGCAATACGTATGTTCAACATGACGATATTGCCTTCGGCAGGGTGGTTCGCCATGGAGTATGCACGGTAGGTCGGTTCGGGGTTTTTCATTTGTAAATCCCACATGTTGAATTTGTCCCAATCTTCGCGGTATTCTTCTGCAATGTCGAAATCTTTAAAATTGACTTCAATTTTCGGCACATCAATTTGAATGTAGCCACCCGATTGGAAATCAAGCGTTTCACCTTCAGGAAGTTTTACGACAAATTCTTTGATAAAGGTAGCAACATTGCCGTTGGAGACGACTTCACATTCCCATTTTTTGATGCCCATGACTTCGTGCGGAATTTCAATACGCATATCTTCTTTCACTTTCACTTGGCACGCCAAACGATGGTGGTGTTGTTGCTCTTTTCGTGTGAAAAATCCTTTTTCTGTGGGCAAAATTTCGCCCGCTCCGTCTGTTACGATACAACGACACATGCCGCATGTTCCGCCGCCGCCGCATGCAGACGGGAGGAGTATTTTTTGATTTTGCAAGGTATTGAGCAAAGTGTTGCCGGGAGCAACGGTATATTGGTGCTCTTTATCATCGTTGATATTCAATTTAACTTCTCCGGACGGCATTAATTTAGCCTTTGCATAAAGCAAAATTGCAACGAGCAGGAGTGTCAGCACTAAAAATGCTATGATGCTGACCCCAATGATTGTTCCGAGTGAGGATGCTTCTAATAAAAACATTGTTCTTGATTTTAAATAGTTTAAGTATCTAAAATTTGATACCCATAAATGTCATAAATGCAATACCCATGATACCTGTGGCAATAAATGTTATACCGATACCGCGAAGTGGCGCAGGCACTGCTGAATATTTGATTTTTTCACGTATTGCGGCAATGCCGACAATGGCTAAAAACCAACCGATACCGGAGCCGAGTGCGAAGGAGGTTGCTTCGACAATTGAGGTGTATTCACGTTCTTGCATAAACAAAGCTCCTCCCAATATTGCGCAATTTACGGCAATAAGCGGTAAAAAGATGCCGAGTTGTGAGTATAATGCCGGCGCAAATTTTTCAACAATCATTTCAACTAATTGTACGATTGATGCAATAACGGCAATAAACATGATGAAACTCAGGAAACTTAAATCAATTTCGGCTGCTTGTTCGGCTCCGAGAATCCAATCTAATGCTCCTTTTTTAAGGATAAGATTTTCAAGTAAATAATTTACCGGTATAGTTACTACCAGAACAAAAATAACGGCAATCCCTAAACCTGTGGCAGTTTTTACGGTTTTTGATACTGCCAAATAGGAACACATTCCTAAGAAATAGGCGAATATCATGTTGTCAACAAAAATTGACTTGATGAAGATATTTATAATTTCTTGCATGATTCTGTTTTTTTTATGTTATTAATCTTCAATCAGTTCGCGCGTACGTGCTCGTTGAACCCAGATAATTACACCAACAACGATAAGTGCCATAGGCGGAAGAATTACCAATCCGTTGTCTGCGTAACCTATTGAGTATAATCCTGTAGCCGGATTTTCGCCTGCTTTTTCGCCGAATACGGCAAAGCCTGCAACCGAACCCGAACCGAACAGCTCGCGTATAAATGCAACAATAATCAATATCAGTGCGTAGCCGCCTCCGTTACCTATACCGTCTAAAAACGACTGCCAAGGTTTATTTCCCAATGCAAATGCTTCTAAGCGACCCATGATGATGCAATTGGTGATAATCAAACCGACAAACACGGATAATTGTTTGCTGATGTCATACACATAAGCTTTCAATATTTGGTCAACGACAATAACCAAAGCTGCAACAACAAGTAATTGAACAATAATTCTAATGCGGGAGGGTATTGAGTTGCGAAGCATAGATATTATTACATTTCCCATTGCTGTTACAATTGTAACCGAAATGCCCATCACTATTGCCGGCATTAATTTTACGGTTACAGCAAGTGCCGAACATATCCCCAAAATCTGAACTGTAATTGGGTTGTTTAGGTTTATCGGACCGATGAGCAGTTTACTATTATTTCCCATATCTTTGATTTTTTTTATTTCAGTATGTTTTATTTTTTAACTTGTTTGGACAAAAAGTTTTTGTAAGCAAACAACCAATCGTCTTTCATCATTGCTTCTAAGCCTTTGCTGGTTATAGTGCCGCCCGAAATCGCATCTACGCCGTGTTTGGTATCTCCCAAAGCGGCTGCTGCGCCTGTTCCGCCTTTGTGCGCAGTAACGGATACCATTTTGTCTCCTTCAAACAATGTTTTACCTTTGAATTGTTTTTCGAACCAGTCGGTATTGATATCTGCTCCTAAACCGGGGGTTTCTCCTTTATGGTCAAATACAGCTCCGGAAATTGTATTAAAATCTTCGTTAAGGGAGATGTAGCCCCAAATCGGACCCCATAACCCTTTTCCGCGTAAAGGGATGATTGTTTTTACACTTCCGTCTTCTAATATCGCTTCGTAAACGGGCAAAGTTACCGATTTTTTATCGGCAATATTTTTGCCTTCTAATTTCATGTTTATTTCAAACACTTTTTTCTTTTCTGCTTCATTTTTGCCTTCAATAACAGTTTCACCTTTTTCATTAACTGCGAATTGTTTGGTAATGAACTTGTTGTAGGTGTCTTCAGCATTTGCGGAAGTGGTTTCAATGCCAACGGATTGCAAAATATTTTGCATTTTTTCTATCCTGACGTTTGCGTCCTGGGCAGGTTGCAGTGAGATTGCCGTGAAAGCAAGCCCTGCGGCAACTATTGTTACTAAAACCACAGAGTAGATTATCGTGTATATGTTACTATTGGTGTCGAGTTTCATCTTACTGATTTTTTGAGATTATCACTAAATTTAAGCCGCAACTTTTATTCGTTTCATGCGATTTTTCACGTTTCCGCGAACTACATAATGGTCAATCAGCGGTGCAAAAACATTCATAAGCAATATGGCGAGCATCATGCCTTCGGGGTATGCCGGGTTCAAAACACGAACGATAACAGCGATGACTCCGATAAGGAATCCGTATATCCATTTGCCTTTTTCGGTTTGAGCTGCAGTTACGGGGTCGGTTGCCATGAATACAGCTCCGAATGCAAACCCGCCGATAATTAGATGGTGGTAGAAAGGAACATTCATGTACGGGTTTGCTCCTATTAAGTTGAAAATCAATCCCATAAGTGCACCTCCGGTTACAACGGACAACATCACGCGCCAGTTTGCAACGCCGGTAAACAAAAGTATCAATGCTCCGAGTAAAATCATTGCGGTAGATGTTTCGCCAATAGAACCGGGTATTGTGCCGATAAACGAATCCCAAGCAGAAGGAACTTCCGATAGTGTTTTTGCAATATCAGCCGTAAGTTTTGTAACTGTCTCTGTATCACCTGCTTCGGTTGCTTTTTGAAGTGCTGTGTTTAAGTCAATCGTAGAGGCGTATTGTCCGAGAGGTGTTGCTCCGGAACTGACATCCACCACTTTATCGCCGAACGTGTTGATGTAATCGCCGGCTCCGTTGGTTTTCCCGCCGTCTAAACCGGAAACCCATATTTTATCGCCGGACATTTTGGACGGATAGGCAAAAAACAATATCGCTCGAGCCAGAAGTGCCGGATTTACAATATTCATTCCTGTTCCTCCGAACACTTCTTTGCCGAAGATGACTGCTATAATTGTCGCAACGGCAACCATCCACAAGGGTGTGTCCACCGGAACTATCATCGGAATAAGCAGACCGGAGACGAGAAAACCTTCTTCTATTTCTTTCTTTTTGATGTAAACGAACACAAACTCGGTGCCTAATCCGGCAGCATAAGCAACAACTATGAGCGGAACTACTCGGATAAGTCCGTGTATGAAATTATCCATAAAACCGGCATCTTGCCCGATAGAAAGATAATGTTGGTATCCGACGTTCCACATTCCGAACAGCAGAGCAGGCATAAGCGCAAGAACGACTACAATCATTAAGCGTTTGCTGTCCATAGCATCGCGTATATGTGCCCCTTTGCGCGGGGTGGTGTGTCCGGGAACAAACAAGAAGGTCTCAAAACTTTCAAAAACCGAACCCCAACGCTCATATTTACCGCCTTTGGCGAAATTTGGTTTTAATTTATCAAATAATTTTTCTAAACTTTTCATTGTATTTTGACAGTTTTTCTGATTTCGTATTAACCTAATTCTTTCATCATATAGTCAAATCCTTCGCTAAGTTCGCGTTGAATTTCAATTTTTGATGAGTTGATAACTTCGCATAAAGCAAAATCTTCTTCAATAACTTCATAAATACCAAGTTCTTCCATCAATTCGATGTCGCGAATGATGACGGCTTTAATCAATTGCATGGGGTAGATGTTGAACGGAAAAACCTTCTCCATTTCGCCGGTTGCGATAAACGGACGATGCCCGCCGTGCAATTTTGTGGTAATGTTTATCTCTTTTTTCGGGTTTAACCAATGCCCGAATGTTCGGGATACGCTAAACTTGCCTTGTCCGAGTGTGCCCCAACCTAAAAATTCAGAATTGTTGCCTTCCGGAATCACGGTAACAGAACAGTCATAATAGCCGATTCCGCTTGTTTCTTCTGTTTTTTCGCCTGTTAAAACATTGCCCGAAATAATTCGAAGCGTTTGCTCACTTTTCTCGAGTTTATCTTTGAGAAGTTCGCCGATATTTGCTCCGGCAAAAATTTTGTAGTATTTGGGTGCTTTTACGCCCGAGCCGGTGAGGGCAATAAGTTTGGCGGCATCGTAAACCCCTTTTTTGAACAGTCGTCCGATAATTAAAACATCCGGAACACGCAGTGTCCAAACAACTTCGCCTTTATTTATCGGTTTGATTTTATTGATTTGAACTCCGACGTTCCCGGCAGGATGCGGACCCCCAAATTCGTAAATTTCAACATTTGCGGTATTTTTAAACGGATTTGACATTCCGGCGGCTTGAACGCCGACATACACTTTTCCGTCTGTCAATTTTCGCAAAATATCAACTCCCGATTGGAAAGTCTCAAATTCATCTCGCACCATAAAATCGTATTCCGGCGCTAAGGGTGATGAGTCAAAAGTTGTTATAAAAATATCTCGCGGAGTTTGTTCGGGTTTTGGGATAACACCGAAGGGGCGTTGTTTGATAGATGTCCAACAGCCGCTTTTCAGCATATTTTCCTTAATTTGTTCTCGGGATAATTCTTTTGCTTCGCCTTTGGTGAAATTTTCATAAGCGTTCTTTCCTGAACCGTCTGTTTCGATTACAAATTCAAGAATTTTTCGCTTTTCGCCGCGATTTATAGCAACAATTTTTCCGCTGACAGGCGAGGTAAACATGACCTCCGGGTTGTATTTGTCGAAAAATAAAGCCGTGCCTGCTTTTACTTCCGAGTTTTCTTTTGCGAGCACTTTTGGTGTGATATTTCTAAAATCCGTAGGTTTAACGGCATACCTTTTTATGCTCGTTAAATCAACCGAAGCACGTTCGGCTTTTCCTTTTAGATTTATATCCAACCCTTGTTTTATTTTGATAACTCTTGACATGGTTTATGGACTTTCTGAATATTTGCCCAAAATTAGATATTTTACACACTTAAACTAAACTTTTTTTTCACTAAACTTTTTTATAAAATCATTAAATATTTACATATCAATTTTTTAAGACATTTTTTTTTCCTTATTTCTATGCTAATAAACACATAAACAATCAAATAGATAAATTTCCGGATATGAAAATCTTATTCAAATACATTTATTTAATGCTCTTTAACACACTTGTAACGTAGTTTTTGTCAAAGAGTTTTGTGTAATAACTTTAAAAACGTCATAATTTTTGTATATTTGCATCTGACTATTAAATTGATGTTAGTTCTACTTTACGAAGTTATGCCGGCAAAAGAAAAGCGTGGACGCTTATTGCATTTTCTATTTGCGTTTAGCGTCCACGCTAAACTATTCTAAGCACAAACTTTGCCGAAATCTTTAACTTCGTAAAGTCGAATTAGAAAACGACAATCAAAATACAGTAATATTCAAAACTTCGGTATCATGATGACATACAAGCAAATAATCATTTTTACAATATTATTTTTTCTTTTCTCTAATATTTATGCTCAAAAAAAGCCCTTGGATGTTGAGGCTTATTCTATTTGGAAAACACTTTCAAATGTTGCGATATCAAACAACGGAAATTTTGTTGTTTATGAAATTGCGCCCTACAAAGGCGACGGTGTCTTGGAAATTTATGATGCCCGAAAACGTGAGAAATTTATTGTTCAGCGTGGCGCAGGAGCAATAATATCAGCAAATTCCGAATTTTTATTATGCCGAATAAAACCGCAATCCGATACGGTTCGCGCGCTGAAATTGAAAAAGAAAAAAGGAGACGATTTGCCTAAAGATAGTTTGGCGGTAGTTCGTTTTAAAACTCAAGCGGTTGAAAAATATCCGAATCTAAACAATTTTAAAACGCCCAATGAAACTTCGGATTGGTATGCCTACACATACACTGAGGTTTTGCCGGATAGTTTAAAATCAAAGAAAAAACCTAAAGTATTTGACGAGTCGGCACCCAAAATGTTCGATTTTTGCATCACAAACACTTCAAATCTCAAAACTTACAGATTCAAGAATATTAGTGATTTTGAATTTTCAAGAAATGGTAATTTACTTACATTCATAAAGTTACAGAACGATTCTCTTCTAAAATCCACTGTTTATTTTTTTGATACCCGCTCGGAGAAATTAGACAGTTTACCCTCAGAAACCGGACTTGCCCAAAATCTCGCATGCGATAATGAAGGCAAGCAATTTGCATACATTTTTTCTCGCGATACAGTATCCCGAAAAGTATATGCCCTTCATTTGTGGGGTTCCGAAAGCAGAAAAGCGACTGTTGTAGCTGACAGCTTAAGCCCGGAATTGCCCAAAAATTGGTCTGTAAGTCCGAACGGCACGGTGTATTTTTCGAGAGATGACAGTAAACTTTATTTTGGTACAGCACCCAAACCGGAATATCCGACCAAAGATACTTTGCTTGAGGAGGAAAAAGTGAATGTAGATATTTGGCATTGGAACGACCCATTTATTCAGTCCGAGCAATTGATGAATTTGGAAAAAGATAAAAAACTGAGTTACCTTTCTGTATATCATACTGATACGCGCAAAATTATACAATTAGGCGATACCGTTTTGAAAGAACCGATTCCCGTCAATAAAGGAAACGGAAGATATATGTTGGCTTCTGACATTTTTCCTTATGCCAAAATGCGGACGTGGGACGTAACCGGTTACAGAGATATGTATCTTGTTGATAGCAAAGACGGTAGCAAGCTCAAAATACTGAGTAATTTTGCCGGATTCGCTGAATTGTCGCCGAGTTGTGAAACTGTGGTTTTTTATGAAAAAAATGACAGTTCGTGGTATTCATATTCGATTGAAAAGAAGTGTTTCACGAACCTTTCCGGTGATACTCGGGTGTCTTTTGCGTTGGAACAATATGACAATCCGGAGTTGCCTTCGGCTTATGGACTTGCAGGATGGATAAATGACGGCAAAAGTGTTTGGATTTATGACAGATACGATATTTGGCAATTTGATTTAGCCGGAAAAATACCGCCCGTAAATCTTACAAAAAACGGAAGGATTCTGAAAACGGAATACCGTTACCTAAAATTAGACCGTGATGAAATATTTATCAACACAAAGCAAGTTTTGCTTGCTGTGTTTGAAACCGAATCCAAAAAGGAAGGCTTTGCAGTTCTGAAACCCGGTAAATTGCCTGAGGTTTTGATTTCTGATAATTTTAAATATTCGAATGTCATAAAAGCAAAAGAATCAGATGCTTTGATTGTTCGAAAACAAAGTGCTCAGGAATATCCCGACGTGTATTTGTCGGATACAAAATTTACGATGCTTTCAAAAATTTCTGAAACTAACCCACAACAACCAAAATATTTATGGGCAACCTCAGAACTTTTTTCGTGGACATTGCCGGACGGAACGGTTGAAGAGGGCTTACTTTACAAACCGGAAAATTTTGAACCGACAAAAAAATATCCGCTTTTGGTGTATTTTTACGAATTATACTCCGATGAATTAAACCAACATTGGCATCCCAGCCCAAGCCGCTCGGTGATAAATCCTACGGTATATGCGAGCAACGGATACCTTGTGTTTATTCCGAATATCAGATACAATACCGGTGAACCCGGCGAAAGTGCCAAGAAATATATTATGAGCGGGACTCGTGCCTTGTGCAAAAATTCGTATGTAGATTCGACTCGCGTAGGGATGCAAGGTCAAAGTTGGGGTGGGTATCAAGTGGCATATCTTGTAACCCAAACCGATTTTTTTAAAGCCGCCGCTGCCGGTGCGCCTGTAAGCAATATGTTTAGTGCTTATGGCGGAATCCGTTGGGAATCAGGTATGAGCAGAGCTTTTCAATATGAAAAAACTCAAAGCAGAATCGGGGCTTCACCTTGGGATGTGCCGGGCTTATATGTTAAAAATTCGCCGATTTTTCATGTGCCGAATATCAGTACTCCACTATTGATTATGCACAATGATAAAGACGGAGCTGTGCCTTGGACGCAAAGTATTGAGATGTATATCGCTATGCGCAGGCTCAATAAACCTGTATGGATGTTGAACTACAACGGAGAACCGCACAATCTAAAAGCGGATAGTCCAAATCGGATTGACTTGAGTATCAGATTGATGCAATTCTTCGACACTTATTTGAAAGATAAGCCTGCTCCGTTGTGGATTCGAGAAGGTATTCCGGCTACAAAAAAAGGAGAGGATTTTGGCTTAAAATAGTTGAAGGGGAATAACGTGTCGTGTTTACTGTTTATAGTTGAGGGTTTATTATGTTTCAAATATCTGATTTTATGTTACTTATATCATTTTATAGTCTCAACTTGTTACCGAAATCAGAATAAATGACAATTTTATGACAATTTAATGACAATTTAATGAC
>DYOJ01000668.1 GCA_020720705.1 Acetofilamentum sp. | reverse complement strand
GTGCACGCTTTGTTAGGCGGGTTTTTGTTTTTAAGACACTCTTGCCAATATCCCAACTTTGGATATTCTGAATTGGGATATAAAATTTACCCATGAAAAGAAGTGACGCACATAATCAATTGCGGGATGCCTTACTTGAAACAAGGCGCAAACGGGGTTTAACTCAAGTAGAGATTGCCGCTCTTCTGAATAAACCGCAATCTTTTGTCTCTAAATATGAAAGTGGCGAAAGACGCTTAGATGTTATCGAATTTCTTGAAGTCTGTAAAGCACTAAAAGTAAACCCTGCAACAATTATTCAGCAATTGGAGATAGATGATGACTAAAACGCAGTCGATTCTGAAACGATGGGGAATAACCGAACGTGAACTTACTGAACTCGTAGACCAAAATCCAAGTTTGCGCGGAATTTTGTTGGGCTATGTTGCAGAAAAGAAATTTCATGATAATTACTTGAGTCATCCTGATATTTCTGAAAAAGGGAAAGACGATGACCATGATAGAAAAAAGAAGGGAGACCGACGAATAGTTTATAAAGGTCATACTTTTCTTATTGAAGTTAAGAGTTTGCAAACAAATAGCGTGAAAAAATTAGGCGGCGATAGTTGGATAGGGAAAGCCCAAGTAGATGCAAGCGACAGACGAGTTGTTACTTTCCCTAATAAAAGCAAATTGAATACAACTTGTTTGCTCAGAGGTGAGTTCGATTTGTTGGCTGTCAATTGTTTTGCTTTTGGTGAGCAATGGCACTTCGCTTTTGCTCTCAATTCAGAATTACCTGAAAACACTTATGTAAAATATACGGCATATCAGCGAAAACATTTGTTGCCATCCCTTATTACTGTTGAATGGGCTTTGCAACCACCTTTTACAGACAACCCTTTTACTCTACTCGATAAATTAATCAGGCAAAAATCATCTTGAACGAGGTAATGATTTTTTCTTGCCGTTTTGAGGTGTTTTGATAAACACAAGAAAATAACTGTGATTCTTTCGAGCATGTTTTTGTTTTATCAAGCGTGAAATTCCTGCTTTGTTAGTTCTAACCACAACAAAAAGGTCTTTGGTATAAAACCCCATTTTTTCATAGTGATTTATTATTTCAACGTGGGTTAGCCACTGACGATTTGCGGATACTTCATCTTGACATTTAACAATCAATACGCCATTTGACTTTAGCACTCGATACGCTTCTGCGCCTGCTTTGAAATAAAGGTCTGTCACAGCGGCGTGCCATTTTGGTCCCCCGTTATCTTCGTCACCATTTGAATAATATTCTCGAAAAGCAGAAAATGAGCCATTGCCTGCTTTGTGTTCTTTGTTGTTTCGTAGCAATCCTTCCATATAAGGCGGGTCTAAAACTAGCGCGTCAAAACTTTCATTCTCATACGGTAATTTTCTGCAATCAACCCCATTAGCAATATCACTCTTGGTGAGTTCATATTTTGACAAATCTACATTTCGCCAGAATACCCCATTACCATAAGTAACGTCAGCAATTTTTGAACCTTCAGAAACGTGTAAAGTGAGTAATTGAGGGAATATATCGGAATTGCCGTTAACAGATGCAGACATAATAACATCTGTTGTCGAGATTCCGCCTTGAACTCTTTTTTTGGAGTCATTTTTTTTCTGTTCAAGAAAATCTAATTGTTTTACAGTCATGCTAACAATAATATCCTATTTTGGGTTAAGAGACAAGGGAATGGAGTTACCCGCCTAACGGTTTGCGTTACC
>DYOJ01000667.1 GCA_020720705.1 Acetofilamentum sp. | reverse complement strand
CCAACGCTTCATTACCATTGCAAAACGATAGAGTTTGTTTTTGGTTTGTAAATAGCGTTCTTCGGGATACGCTGTCGGGTTTAAAACAACTTTTTCGGTTACTCGGCTAACTTCGTTGATAAATTTTAAAGCATTTTTTTCGGAATTTTGTCTGATATAGTCCGCATACTCACGTCCGGAAATGTCAAAATGCTTTTTAACGATTACAGTTCTTTGTTTTACCATGTTTTTAAACTTTGTTTAAATTCATCATAAGTTAAATCGCCTTCTTCGTTATTTTCAGAATCAAAAATTAGTTTTCGGAACTCATTTAACGATGTGTTGTATTCCGTAACAGGTTCATTCAGATTATTGTTTTCAATAAATTGCTTGTTCCACGTTTCAAAACTTATGTTTCTGTCCGTTTTATTCAAAATTTCAACCATGTATAAAAATTTATACATCACTTGTTTATCCCTCAATATATCAATGAGTTTATTGAAATTTTGGTCTTCGGTTAAAGTTACAAAATGTTGAAACTTCTTGTAATCTTTGTCGGAAATTTGTATCGTTTTCATATTTTTTAAAACAGCAATGTGTGAATATTCTGATATGACAAATGTAGCTAAAAATTCGTATTCCAAATCGGAATGACCTGAAAATCCACAAAGTGTAATTCAAAAAAAATAATTTTTGTCATGATTTATGATTTTTAGAGTTTATATTTCAAAGAAGGCTATTCAGCGTGGGGGCTGAATTTACCGTGTTTTTAATTTGGTTTCAAAATGTTTTTGTATTTGCTTAATACTGACTTTATACTTGGGTTTCAGATGCTTGATGTTGTCTTCTTCGATGTCGTCGGTAAAAATCAGAGCCATTTGGAATAATTTATCGGTTATCTGCGGCATGATGTTTTTAACAAAGCCGTACATTTCGGAAAGACTGTATAACTCCTTGTTTATCACATACAAATCGTAATAATCACGAAATTTTGCCCGCAAAAAAAGCGTATTGAGTTTCATCCCGGTAATCAAGTCGGGCGAAGCAATTTGAATATTGTTTATCAGGGGAGTTCGTTGATGCAAAGCCTCCCAATTGTTTGCAAAAAAAGTGAGCTTTACATTGCCGACAGAGGCATCCATTTGCTTGTCGGATATGCTTTGAATGTTAAAACCGTCGGCAAATTGCTCTTTAAGCGTGTTTAAAATTTCGGCGCGGTTAATATTTGCTTCCCACGTAAACAAGTCAATATCTTCGCTTTGGCGATGGTTCAGGTAAATGCTCAGAGCCGAACCGCCTACAAACGTGTAGTCTTTAACAAGGTTGGTTTCAGATAATTTCAGAAATACCGCTCGTGTTTCCGTCGGCAAGCTGTTTAAGTTTTTCATATCTGCTGTATTTATGTTTATTTTTTTCAATAAATTTTTTTGTATCGGCAATGTCAAAAACGCAAACTGCCAACCAATAGTTAAGTTTTTTCAGTCGGTCGTCGGGCAGTAAACGCTGTGTCCACACAGCGAGCAATTCGGATTTTGAATAAACTTGAAAAAGTAACCGAATTTCAGCGGTATCGCCGTAAATCAATGTATTTTCTATCAATAAGTTATCGCTGATATTTTCAGCTTTAAGAGTAGTTTTGTCATAACTCCAAAAAGCACCTGTTTTCAGCAATGAATCGGTGATTTTTTGTTTTACGCTTTGCATTATTACAAGTTTACTGTTTTCAGAAACTAAATCGTACAAATGTAACCAAAAATAT
>DYOJ01000666.1 GCA_020720705.1 Acetofilamentum sp. | reverse complement strand
TAACTTTTGGCTATATTTGGTGCTTTGCTACATTAGACGCTATACACGTACATTTTCTGTTTATATCAACAAACTTGCCTGTGTCGTGGTCATCGTTATATTTCAATTCGGTGTAAACAATCAAACCATCGTCTGTTTGAAATAAACCATCTACATCTTTCGTAATACCTTGTCTCTGGTCATCGGTTGCCGCATGTTCGATTTCTAAAATTCTATCGAGTAAATTCGAAAACAGCCTTGAACAATCATCGGGGCTGTTTGGGAGTTGGCGTTCTGTAATGTAACTATCAATCAATGCGTCTGTTTCATGGGTGAAAAAGAGTTTTATCTTTTTACCAGAATCTTCCATCACTTGTACGCCAGTATCTATTTCAACAATATTTCTCAAGAGTTGTTCGATGAAATTGCCGAACTTAATGTTTAACCCTTGAAGGATACCGCCAACAATTCGATACCGAATAGGCGCAAAGTGAACTTTTTCGGCGCGCTTTTCTGCCATCTTTCGGATATTCCCAGATGACATGCTATCGCCCAACATTTCTAAAACGGTTTTGCGGATAATTTCTTTAACTTGGTTGCTCATCGTAGAGTCCGTTTTCTATTCTATATTTTTCACGCACATCACCGAGGCTGATTAAGTTCCCGTTTTCTTGCCGCAGGAACCAATGTTCCCATCCATTGCAAGGCGCGCCGTTCATGTAATGACTTCCTGCTTTGTGAATACTTCCTTCAAAACCGTCTACTGTGCGAATCTGTGTATCGGGCTTTATGGTTGCAAAACGAGATTTATCTTTTGCAAAAAATAGTTTTTGCCCTGACTGCAACAAACCATTTTCAACAAGTACAGAAAATTCTACTTTTGGCGCAGACTTACTTTTACTTTTTACATCAAAAATTTGTGGGTCAAACATTTCTGGCTGAATTGCGTCAATTCGCTTTTGCGCCACTTTAATATATTTTTCTTCTCTTTCCAAACCAATCCAATTTCTATGAAGGCGTTTTGCTACTGCGCCAGTTGTGCCACTTCCAAAAAATGGGTCAAGAACTACATCGCCAGGATTACTGGAAGAAAGAATTACACGATAAAGTAAAGGTTCGGGCTTTTGTGTTGAGTGAGCCTTGTCGCCATTATCATCTTTGACTCTTTCTGAGCCTGTCGCCAAAGATAAAAGCCACCAATCAGAACGCATTTGTTTTTCTTCATTCAAGCCTTTCATCGCTTGATGATTAAAAGTGTATTTTGCGCCTTTTCCAGAACTCGCCCAAATCATTGTCTCATGGGCGTTTGTAAAACGAACTCCGCGAAAATTAGGCATTGGATTAGTTTTTACCCAAATAACATCATTCAACATCCAAAAACCTAAATCTTGCATAATCGTTCCAACACGGAAAATATTGTGGTAAGAACCGATTACCCAAATTGAACCAGTTGGTTTCAAAATTCGCTTGCAAGCCGTTAACCATGCTCTTGTAAATTCATCGTAGGCTTGGAATGAATCAAACTTATCCCAGTTATCATCAACTGCGTCAACCTTGCTCATATTGGGACGATGTAATTCATTTTGTAACTGTAAATTGTAAGGCGGGTCTGCAAAAATCAAGTCAATAGACTTTTCAGGTAATGAATTTAGATTTTCGACACAATCGCCTTTAAGGATTTGATTTAGGGGCAGTTTCATATTTTTATATCTCCAGCCCCGATTATAAGGCTAATTTATTTACATCACTTCTAATTTAATGCG
>DYOJ01000665.1 GCA_020720705.1 Acetofilamentum sp. | reverse complement strand
AATACTCAACTTTGAGAAATCGTCTTATCTAATTTACAATAAATCAATTTCTAAAATCAAATATTAACGGACTATTGACATTACAAAGTTAAAGATTTGTGTAAAGTTTGTGCGTAATAATGGTCAGCGTGGACGCTAAACTCAAATTGAAAATGCGAAAAGCGTCCACACTAAACTTTTGCCGGTCAGTCTCTATTCCCACTCAATAGTAGCCGGCGGTTTTGAACTGATGTCATACACAACACGATTCACACCTTTTACTTCATTGATAATTTTTGTTGAAACATGCGCTAAAAAATCATAAGGAAGATGCACCCAATCTGCTGTCATTCCGTCGGTTGATTGAACTGCGCGCAGGGCAACAACATTTTCATAAGTCCGTTCATCTCCCATAACACCGACCGATTTTACAGACAACAACATTGCTCCGGCTTGCCAAACCGAGTTGTATAAATCTCTTATTTTCAATTCGGTGATAAAAATTTCATCCACTTTTTGCAAAACAGAAATTTTCTCACGTGAAATTTCACCCAAAATACGAATCGCTAAACCGGGTCCGGGGAACGGATGCCGTCCGATTAATTCCGGTGTAATTCCGAGCGCAAGACCAATCCGTCTCACTTCGTCCTTGAACAATAATCGTAACGGTTCAATTATTTTCAGATGCAATTTTTCGGGTAATCCCCCAACGTTATGGTGGGATTTTATGGTTTGTGAGGGTCCGTTAACTGAAACAGATTCAATAACATCGGGGTAAATTGTTCCTTGCGCCAGCCATTCAGCGCCTTCAATCTTTTTAGCTTGAGCCGTAAAAACTTCAATAAATTGTTTGCCGATAATTTTACGTTTGGTTTCGGGGTCGGAAACACCTTCCAACTCCGAGAGGAACGCATCGGAAGCATCAACCCCGATAACGTTTAATCCCAAATGTTTGTAGTTTTCTAATACCGTTTCAAATTCGTTAAATCTTAACAATCCGTTATCAACAAAGATACAAGTGAGTTGATTTCCAATGGCTTTGTGCAATAGAATTGCCGCAACTGTTGAATCTACTCCGCCGGACAATCCTAGAATAACTTTATCGGAAGATATTTTTTTGCGAATTTCGTCAATGCTTGTTTCTATAAACGAAGCCGGTGTCCATTGGGCTTGAATGTTGCAAATTCCTGTTACAAAATTTTGCAAAATAGCTTGACCATGTTCGGAATGATACACTTCCGGGTGAAATTGTAAAGCATAAGTATCCTCATTTACAATCCGATACGCAGCAACATCAATGGAATCCGTCTTTGCGAGTATTTTGAAATTTTCCGGAAAACGAACAATCGTATCCGCATGCGACATCCACACTTGTGAGCCTTCGGGAACGCCCCTAAACAAAGCGCATGCTTGTTCGATATTGCGCAAATTTGCCCGACCATATTCTCGTTTTTCAGAAGCTGCAACATTGCCCCCGAAATTGTGAGCCAGATATTGTGCCCCGTAACAAATTCCAAGCAAGGGTAGTTTGCCTTTAATTTCAGACAAATCCGGTTGCGGAGCATGTATATCGCGCACCGAAAACGGACTGCCGGACAAAATTACACCCTTAATACTTGCATCAATTGACGGAACATGGTTGAAGGGATGAATTTCGCAATACACATTAAGCTCACGTATCTTTCTGGCTATCAATTGTGTGTACTGTGAACCAAAATCAAGGATGAGAATTTTATCTTGCATTATTTGTAGATTTCAAGTAAAA
>DYOJ01000664.1 GCA_020720705.1 Acetofilamentum sp. | reverse complement strand
TTGAGTTTAGCTGCTTTTTTCAATCAAACCTACCAATTCTCCGTTCTTTTAGATACAAACGGTCATATTTTAGATATTAATAATGCTGCATTAGATTTGTTGGGCGAAACACGTAAAAATATACAACGCAAACAATTTTCAGACACAAATTTTTGGAAACATTCCGAAACCGACCGATTGACAGCCGAACAAGCGATTCGGAACGCCTCGTTAGGCATAATTAGCAGATTTACACTATCTTATACAACAATAACAAGCACTGTAACTGAGATTGATATTACGGTAAAACCCATATTTGAAAACAATAAAATAACATCGTTACTTGTCGAGGGGCACGATATTTCCAATGAAGTAAATGCGCGCAAAAAAATAGAAGTAAAGGAGCGCGAACTGCAATTTTTCTTCGACGATGCCACTTCATTGATGCTTTTGGTAAACGAAAAAGGGGAAGTCATACGAATCAATAAAACAGGACTTGAAATTATCGGAAAAGAAAACAGTCAGGTGCTTGGTTTGCGCGGCGGCGATGTTATTAATTGTGTTCATACCCGGGATGATAAAAGAGGGTGCGGTTATGGCGCATCGTGCCCAAACTGCGATCTTCGGAACTCTGTAAATCAAACGTTTACGACACAAACGGGACAAACTAAAAAGCACGGCATTCTCAACATTCATAGAGCAAGCAGAACGCACCAGCTCTATGTTCTCATAACAACAATGTATGTGCCCGAATACAACCCGCCGGCAGTATTGGTCGTTTTGGATGACATTACACAGCTCAAAGAAACTGAAAAAAAACTAATTCGCAGCTCCGAACGTTACCGCTATTTTATCGAAAAAGGTTTTGAAGGTGTTTTTCGTTTTGAAATTTCGCCCGCAATCATGCCCGACACACCAGCAACGGACAAATCGAACAAACTTTTGCACAGAACATTTCTTGCCGAGTGTAATTCCGTATTTTTACGTTCCATTGAAAACCCGGAGAAAATGTCCGTTATCGGTAAAAGTTTCACGAAGCTTTACGGACAAAATGCCGCCGAAAAATTAATAAATGCTTTTATACATGTAAAGTTTCACCATTAAAACCATTTAGAGTAAGTTTTATTGTGGTTGTCAAACCTTTTCCACGCTCGTTGTAGTATTCTTTTGTTGAATTCCCAGATATTGCATTTAATATAGCATCTTCATTAGTTTCAATTTCTTCATATCCTTTTTCCTTATATGAACCTAATATGCCTTTTCCGACATCAAGTATGCATAAATCAAAATATTCTTTTGTAGGGTAATACTGAGCGAAAATCCAAGATTTATTCGTGCCTGAATGTTCAAATACATTATCAATAATTTCTGCAACTAAATATTTGAAGCCTTGCATAACATTGGACGCTAAGTTGGCTTTTTGTATTAACAATGTTTCTATTTTACTTATCACAGTATTTGAATAATTGCGAAGTTTATCGTCCCATGCAACCGGAAAACAAATAATTCCAATATAATTTTTATCTGAAAATATTTTAAATTCCTTATCTAGTGCTTGTTAGAAAACTCAGAACTCATTGAAATACTTAATGTTATAGTGATATTTCTACTTGAATGTTTTAAGAAATTCTGTAGAAATTCTGTAGAAATTCGATTGAAACTAAAAAAAACAATGAATGACTACTTTTTGACCATTGAATGACCACAGAATGACAATACATTCAATTGAAAAAATAGCTATAATCTACATGAAATCAAATATTTAC
>DYOJ01000663.1 GCA_020720705.1 Acetofilamentum sp. | reverse complement strand
TATCAATATATGACTGTTTGACAGGTTGCGACAATTTGGTACAGTTTCTTATCTGTATTACGGACATTATGGCAGTTCTAAGTGATAATAATTGGGGATAGAATTAAGAAAATTGGACAAAGTCAGAATAAACATTGAGTTTAATATTTTCAAACCTCCGTTAGATTTTCGAATTTAGACGGTAGATTTTCGACTCAAATTACTCCTAAATGGTTCTGTTATCCCAATCTAATTTACAATAAATCAATATCTTACATAAAATATTAACGGACAATAAACATTTTACTTCCAAATATTGAGCCTACTCCGAAAAGTGTTTATAGCCGCTAAGCGGTTTTTAAGTATCTGATTATCAATGATGGTAATTTCTTAAAATAACCGCTAAGCGGCTTATCGGAGTGGACTCAATATTTATTAAACAGAAAACAATAATGAAGATAACCACACTACTCGCTGAAACGCGGATTTACAACATTATTGTAGATTGACCCTATAGTGTATGAAAAACCAATACTTGCCCAGTAATTGTAATTACTTGCCATTTCTTTTCGCCTCAAAAGGATTTCCTCGTTAGTGAGTTCAACCTTGGGTAATGCAATTTGGCTTCTGTTTTGGGTATAACCGCCGTAAACATATAGCGAAAACCCCTTGAAAAGTTGCACATCACAATTGATGTCCATACCTATCTTATTTTTTGAAAAATCGTGTAGATAGTTACTTCCGAAGACGGAGGTTTCAATCGTGCCCCACTGACGAACAAGTTTCAGAACCAGCGAAAGTCTCTGTTCCGACAGGTTTTCCTGTATTTTATCAAAGATAGTAGTATCAATGTATGCGTTGTGTTTGTATCCGATACGATATAAAAATCGAAGTTGTTTTGTTGTTGCATCGGAATAATTGAAAAAGTTATATTCTATTGCCGGCAAAACAGAAACAGAAAATGCAATGTTGCTGTAGGTTGAATTTGTCAAATTTACAAAACCACCCAGCGCAAAATGTTCACCTAAACTTTTGGTTATCAGTATATTTCCGTAGTTACTTTTCATATCGGACACCAGTGTATCCGTATCGAAGCGGTAGGTTGTTCTGGTGAAATTATTGTTGTAACTGAATGACAATTTGATATCATCCGTAACTTTTGACGCTCTCAGATTCGACCAGATATTAAAATATTCGTAACTTGCCTCGCCGTTGATATTGCCGGAGACACTGCTACTCAGAACCCAACTGCGCCATTTGTCTTCCACAAGTTCTTCACTGTTTCCAATCGGATTGAAGGTTATTTGAATATTATCCGAGTATGCGGTTTTCAGAATGAAGGGCGTTAGTCCGCGCTTGACAGTTTCTGCCAAAGTTGTTCGGATAAATTCGTCTGTGGAATTTGGCGGAACAGAAATTTTCATCGTATCGTTCAGGGTTTTAAATTTGTTTAATCCGATGAAACTCAAGGTGTATTCTGTTCCGTTGCCCCCGGTTGTCATGGTTGTAATAATGAGGTGTACGTCTGCCGCTTTTCTGTCTCTCACATAATTTACGAGAGTGATGTTTTTTTTCAGATAATCGGTATCACAATAGTCGCAATCTATGTACAAATCCAGGGCGTCTTTTCGCTCAACAGACATCGTATCAACAATTTGTGCCGATAAATTTGAAAGCAAAAATAGTGTAATCGCAATCGTAATGCAAATTTTTTTCATAGTGATATGATTAAAAAAGTTCGTTTTTTGAATAATGAAATTAAGCTTACATTTAA
>DYOJ01000065.1 GCA_020720705.1 Acetofilamentum sp. | reverse complement strand
CAAACTTTGCCGAAATCTTTAACTTCGTAAAGTCGAATTAAATATTAGATAATCTGAAAATTAACACATTTTCAAATTTCCAAATTAACACATTATCAGTTTATACGTTTTCTTACAAACACTATTTATGCTCAATAATGTAATCCAAGCGCTCGGGGAAGGGGCGTAGTTCGTCGGGTAGAAAATAAAAATCTGAAATCGGAAAGTAGTTAATTTTAGGAATTAGAAATTTTTGACTTTCCGCGTTGATACTGTCAAAATTTATGGTTGCCTTAAAGTTCGATTCGTTGATATGCGGGTAAAGGCTGATAGGAATTTTAAGTTTTAAGGATACTTTTTTGGGAAATACCAACATTTGAACATCGTCCGGAAGGTTTATAATTGAAACCGGAATTTCGACTTTTTTTTCTGAATATTGTTCTGCCGAAATTTTGACCTTGACTGTTTTTTGTCGAATTTTGACATTCTTTATCGGAATTATTTTTACCTCGAAAATACCATTTTCTTTAATTTCGACGGGAAGTTTTTCGATGTAAATTTCAGAAATAGTGTTGAGTCCGATTTCGTTTTCATAAACCGATACACTGTCCGGAATGAATAATTCGGGAGCCGAGCGCATATACGAAGGTGCATATTGCACTTTTGACCTCAAGCGTACGGGAACTTTGTGTGTACGTTGTGTAAGCAGCTCGAAATAAAGTGTGTCGGGGGTAACGGATACTACCGAAAAAATATCAGGCAAGGCACTTGAAATGGCATCCTTGAGTTGAGCACTTTTGATGTAATATTTTTCTGATTTTTCTGAAATTTTTACCGATGATTTGGCAACATCAATTGAAAGCTCGTTAAATTCTTTCGGCAAACGCCCGACAATATCAAACCCGTATCCTTTAACTTTTACCGACACTTTTTGCATTTCTATTGCGGAAATGCTTGTGTTCTCAGGTAAATTATGAAAAGTAATAGGGAGTGAAATTTCTGTAATGTATTCTTTATCAAGTGCATTCAGAAACCAAAAAATAACGGCAATACCCAAAAAAACCGAGAATGTCTTTAATTTTTTAGACATTTCCGGTCTTTGGTTTATGCGGTTTTGTGGTTTCACATGATTGATTTAGCGTTGTGCAGCAACAGGAGTCCCCGATTTAACAAGGGCACTTTTTTCAACTTTCATTTTCATACCGCCTTCAACTTCGAGCATAACAAAGGTATCTTCTTCGTTGATTTTGCCAATTTTTCCGTGAATTCCGCCCATGGTCATAACTTTGTCGCCTTCTTTCATTTCATTCCGAAACTTTGAGAGTTCTTTTCGTTGTTTCATTTGCGGGCGTATCATAAAAAAGTAGAATACAACCACAATCATACCCATCATCAACAGCGATGTTCCCATTCCGCCGCCTTCCGCACCATCTTTGGGTGCCATAAGAATAATGTAATTCAAAAAATTCATTTTCTGATTCTTAACTGATTAAAACTAATTTCAGGGCACAAAGATAAACTTTTTTTTCAATAGTTTTCTCTTAATTCGATATTTGATATAATAAGCGCACCAATTCGTAATTCTATAGTCTCGCCGGTGTTTGTTTTTACGGTTACGGTTTTGAACATATTGCCTGTAAATCCTTGCGTATCAAATGTTACTGTAATTTTTCCGCTTTCATTTTCCTGAATCGGCTGTTTGTCCCACTTAGATATTGTGCAACCACAATCCGAATCCGCCGACAGAAGGCGCAAGGGTAGGGTGCCGGTATTTTTGAACATAAATGTAAATTCTGCGACTTCGCCCGCTTGCAAGGTGCCGAAATCATAAGCTGTTCTTTCAAATTCAATTTTTGCCGGTCGTTCTTCTTTGGATTCATCCGGCGAAATCTTGTTGTTGCAAGATATTAACAGGAAACTGAAAACGAATGATATGACTGATATAATTTTCATATAATTTTTTTTGACAATAAGGAATAATTTGGGAGGTAACTGTGATAAGTGATTTGTAATCAGATGTTTGAAACGTAATTAACCAAAATCTAAAACAGTAAATATCAAAATGGACATAACAACTCACAAAAATAATCTATTTTTGTATAAAATTTAATTATGCAACAGTTTATAAAATATTTTGACATAATAAAAAGCCACGATTTACACAAAATAACAGAACATTCGTTGCGACCGGCATTGTACGAGTTATTAGAAACTATCGCTAAGGAACTTAATCCAAAAATAAAAATTGTTCACGAACACAAACGAGAAGGTAAATTTGGAGCACCTGATTTCAAAGTATTTGAAACCGATAATATAATTGGATATATTGAAAACAAGAAAATTGATGAAGCATTAGATAAAATTTTAAAATCAGACCAAATAAAGAAATATAAAGAATTATCTAATAACTTATTATTAACAAATTATTTAGATTGGATTTGGCTAAAAAATGGAGAAATTCAACAAAGGGAAACACTTTGCTTTATGTCCGATTTTGACAATAAAAATTCTAAATTAGATATATCCAAAGCAAAAGCAATTAAAGACCTCATTAATAATTACTTTTCAACAGCACCACAAGGAATTTCTGAACCTAAACTATTGGCTCACAGTCTTGCAACACGAGCAAAAATACTTAAAGATTTTCTATTTGACGAACTTGAAATACAAGAAAAATCCGAAACCCGGCAAAAATTAAAAGGATTATATCATACATTTAAAGACTTTATATTTAATGATTTAACAATTTCAGAATTTGCAGACGCTTTTGCTCAAACATTAACTTATGGTTTGTTTTTAGCAAAATTAAATGCTGATACACAAAATGTTAATTTATACAACGTAAATAAATATATTCCAACTTCATTTCAATTAATCAAGGAATTAGTTGATTTCTTAAAAGAACTTGACAATGAAGAATATAAAAATACACGTTGGATAGTTGAAGAAATTTTAACCGTAATGAATACCCTTGATTTAAGGGCTATTAACGAGAAACTTTCGTATAATAAATTCAGTATTCCTAATTCTCAATTTTTAATTAATAAAGACCCTTATGTATATTTCTACGAAGATTTTTTGGCAGCTTACGACCAAAAATTAAGAAAATCAAAAGGAGTTTATTATACACCGCCACCGGTTGTAAATTTTATAGTTCGTGCAATAAATCAGATACTTGTCGCTAAATTCAACATTAAAGTTGGATTAGCTGACGATAAACGTGTAACTGTTTTAGATTTTGCTACGGGTACAGGAACTTTTTTAGTAGAAATTTTACAACAAATATTTGATACTATTCAAAATAGCGCAAAACGAGAACTAATTGTAAAAGAACATATTTTAAAAAACATTTACGGTTTTGAATATCTGATTGCACCATATACAATTGCACATTTAAAGTTATCACAATTTTTGCGTGATAATAATTATAAACTAACAGATAAAGAACGCTTTCAGGTATTTTTGACAAATACATTAGAACCCATTGACCCACAAATGAAAATTCCTCTTTTGCCCGCATTAACGCAAGAGAGCAAAGACGCACAGGAAGTTAAAGACAAACCAATTTTAGTTATTACCGGAAATCCGCCTTATTCGATTTCATCAGCAAATAAAAGCAACGAAATATTAAAGCTGTTAAAAGATTATAAAACAGGACTAAATGAACAAAAAATCAATCTTGACGATGATTATATTAAATTCATTCGTTTTGCACATAAAAAAATCGAATTATCAACAGAGGGCATAATTGCAGTAATTACCAATAATTCTTATTTGGACGGTGCCACACACCGTAAAATGCGAGAAAAAATATATCATGATTTTGATATAATTTATATTCTGAATTTACACGGTAATAGCTTAAAAAAAGAAGGCGATGAAAATGTTTTCGATATTCGTGTTGGTGTTGCAATTTCTATTTTTGTTAAAACAAAAAACCCATTACAGGAAAAACAGGTCTATTATTTTTCAACCAAAGAAAACGAAATTATTAAACGTGAAGATAAATATAGTTATTTACTAAACAACAATATAGATGATTTAAATTGGAAAAAATTAATTCCGCAAAGTCCAAATTTTTGGTTTGTGCATAAGGATTTAGATTTTGAACTTGAATACGATACATTTTGGAGTGTTAAAGATATTTTCAGAATAATCAATTCAGGAGTTAAGACAGATAGAGATGATTTGTTTGTAGATATGTCAAAGGATATACTAACGGAACGTATTAAAAATTTATTTACTCTTAGATACGACGAACAGTTTGAGAAAGAATATAATGTCAGAAATTCGAGTAGTTATAATCTCATTGAACGTATTCGTAAAAACAAATTTAATGAAAATTCAATTAAGGAAATCAATTATCGTTTGTTTGATAAACGGTTTATATACTATGAAATTGGAATAACAAGCCGACCTGCTGAAACGGTAATGCAACATTTTATTGAAAAGAAAAATTTAGGATTTCTTTTTAGCAGACAAGTTGTCGGCGAAACTTGGCAACATGCTTTTGTTACCGATAGTATTACTGAATGTACATCTTTATCCGGCAAAACAAGAGAAATGACTTATGTAATTCCGTTACATTTGAACAATAAAACAAAACTATACGATAAATCAGAATTTGAAAAAGTTAATAATTATTTTCTGAAAATCCAACAAATGGTAGAAGATTTAAAAAACGAAATTGGCGAACCTAAAAATGATTATGAAAAAAAAATTTTAGAAGAAGCACAAACCAATTTGGAAGAAGCACAAACAAATTTAGAATTTGCAAAAAAAATATTTTCCTCAAAGAATAGTAAATTGCAATTATTTGAAGATACAAATGATTGGATACCGAATTTTAAGCCGGAATTTCAAGAATTTATTAAACATCAATTCAATACTCAAATGATACCTGACCGGATTTTTCATTACATCTACGCCATTTTACACAGTCCCACTTATCGTTCAAAATATGCAGAATTTTTAAAAACAGATTTTCCTAAAATACCGTTTACTGCCGATATTCAATTATTTACACAACTTGCCGAACTAGGCGAAAATCTTAAAAACGCTCATTTATTTGAAGCTGAAATTCTCGAAAAAATTTCAATAAATAAAACAACAGGAGCATTTAAAGGGCAAGGCAATTACACGATAGAAAAAATACAATTTGCGGAAAATAAGTTATACATAAACAACGGGCAATATTTTGATAACGTTTCTGAAAATAGTTATAACTTTCAAATCGGCGGTTATCAAGTTTTGTCTAAATATCTGAAAGACAGCAAAGAATTAGTTTTAACATTAAAGGACATTGAGAAAATAGAAAATATTATTCGTGTTTTAAATTTTACTGTTGAACAAATGAATACGATTGATATTTTATTCAATAACTTGAAATTGTGATGAAACACTCAGGTATCACGGACTTAAAGTCCGCGTTACACACAAAATAATGAAAATAAGTGTTTTACAAAATTATTCACAGAAAAAAGCATCTGTTTTTTTTGTCAAAATCTGATACTCGCTTACTTTTGGAAACTTTAAACATATCTTACATTTTCAACTATGTTTGTATAGCCGAGTTTTTGTGCGGTTTCACGATTGATGACAAGTTGTTTCGTTTCCGGTTTTATCACTCGTAATGGCATTTTTTTCTTATCAAAAATATCCATTGCCATATCCACGGCGGCTTTCGTAACATCTTTCCAAGGTATGACGTAGCCCATAAGTCCGCCGCGAATTACGGTGTCTTCGAGCAGGCAAACGGAGTGGAAATTATCAAAAATGTGCGATAATTCGTCATAAGCCGTGCCTGCAATCATGGTGCTTGTGGCAATGTACACCCATTTGACCTGTTGTTTGAGTAAATAATCACGCGCTTTTGCAATATCTTCGGGTTCTTGCACTTCGTAGCTTATGAGTTCGATAGCGCGTTCGGCACAAAATTCACGAACATCGTCATATTGAATTTCCGATTGTAATTCACCCCGCCTGTATAAAACTCCGATTTTTTTAATTTCGGGTTCGGATACCAGAATTGTGTGTTCAAATTGCTCCGTCATACAGGGAGAATAGCAGGTTGCATAATAGTTTTTATTGTAATCTTTATCAAAATCGTAGATGACCGTAGGGCTGTAAATGCCTGTAAATATGACAGGTATATCGTCGTTGCGTAAATATTGTCCTAAGCGAACGCTCACGGGCGCCCCCACCGAAAAAATCAAATCCACACCGTCAGTTCTGAATAGTTCGAGAGCTTTGGTTACATTTTCTTCTTCGCGTTTACAATTTTTGTAAATAATTTGAAGGTTAAAATCCTCCTTTCTGAATACAAATCCGGCTTTTCGTAAACGCTCCTCAATTTGATTTATCGCCGATACATATACTTCAATATTGTCCCAATACAGAATACCTATTTTTTTTACTCTGCGGGTGTAATCCTTCGGTCGTTCTTCGCCGCGCAATACACGTAAAGCTCCGGCTGCGAGGGCTGTGAGTTCTTGTTCTCCGGGCAAAATGTGAACCGGTGCAATAAATTCGCAACGTTCTTGTATCCAGCCTGTGAGCATTTTGGAGTGTGCCAGACCGCCCGTAAGAACAACGGCATCTACTTTGCCTTTGAGGTTTGTAGCGCGTTTGCCTATCTCTTCAGCCACTTGGTATGCCATAGCTTCAAACACTAATTTGTATTTTTCAGAGCCGGCAACGATCATTTTTTCAACATCCCTGGCATCATTGGTATTGAAATGCGAAACTAAACCTCCCTTTCCGACTACCATTTTCTTTAGTTCTTGCGAAGTGTATTTTCCGGATAAACATTTTTCCATAAACGGAAAAAGGGGAAGACTGCCGCTTCGTTCGGGTGTAAACGGTCCTTCGTACAATCCGTTGTTTACATTTATTGCTTTGCCGTTTCGTAGTGCCGCCACTGTGATGCCGCCTCCCATGTGCGCGACAATCAAATTGAGTTCTTCATATTTTTTGTGGATTTCGGTTGCATATTTGCGCGCTGTTGCAAAAATATTGAGAGCATGTAATAATGAGTTGCGTTCAAAATCCTTATGACCTGCCACACGTGCCAGCGGTTCGAGGTCGTTCACCGAGGGCGGGTCCACGATAAACGAAGGGATATTGTTTTCCCAGCCGATACTGTATGCGATAACACAACCTAAATTTGAAGCGTGGTGTCCTTGATACCCGATTCTTGCATCTTCAATCATCGTCTGGTCCACAAAATAGGTACCGCTCGGAACCGGTTTCAGCAAACCTCCGCGACCGACAACGGCATCTAATAAACTCAAATCGAAGCCTTTAGTTTTAAGTGCTTCATTAATTTCTTCTTTGCGAAATGTGTATTGATGCCATATCTCCGTAAATTCCTCCAATTGTTTTGGACTATGGCTGACATTGATTTCAAACAAAAGTGCTTCGTTTCGGAATACGCCGATTTTTGTGGATGTAGAACCGGGATTTATTGTTAGAATATGGTATGTTTTCATACAATTGCGTTAAAGAATCAAACTTCTGACCTCTGAATTCAATGGATATGCAGGTGCTGTATTCGCTTGAACTCACAAATTAAATTTTGTCCAAAAGTAATGATTATTTGCCCGCTTTCGCTATGCAATTTTGATGTTTTAAAACCGAAAAATCGAAATTTGTTTGCCGGAAATTCTTAAAAACTGAATTTTGTTACGGTTTCGTTTTCGAGTAAAAGTCGTTCTTCAAAATCCTTATTGTCAATTACATATACGTGCATCAGGTTTTTGTAATCAACGCTTAGTTTTATACTGATGTCAAAAAAATTGTCTTCCGTTACTCGTTGAATACTATCCACTGTCCCGATTAGGATACCCGGAGGAAAAATGGCTGAAAATCCGCTTGATACAATTGTATCTCCGCGCTTAATATCAACATGGTTCGGAATTTCATTCAAAGTGGCATACCTGTAATCCTTACCCGACCAAACAATTGAACCGAAATATTCCGTATTTTTAAGTTTGGCACTTACGCCCATTCTTTTGTTCAGTATAGAAATTACTGTGCTGTATCGTGCACTTACTCTGGCTGTTACACCTACAACTCCCAACGGTGATACAACCCCCATGTTCTCTTTAATACCGTCTTTTGAACCCTTGTTTATTGTAATAATATTGTTGGCTTTTGAGACGGAGTTTTTTATAACCTCGGCGGAGCGGTATTGAAAATTGCTCAGTGTGTCGTGTATTTTTGGTCGAATTTGCGGGAGTTGTGTGTTGAGTAGTTTATTTCGGAGTTCGCGATTTTCGATTGCCAAAATTTCGTTTTCGGTTCGTAATGCAAAATAAGAACTTACTGCGCTTATTCGCTCATAAAAATATCCGCTCATTCGGTTTGCGGAAGTCGCAAAACGGTCTGTTCGGAGTTTGCTATGGCTTATGGCAAACTCAAGTGCTATTATTTCTAAAATCAGAAATAGTAACACAAAATGGTATTTAACGATAAAACGCAGTAAACTTTGCACAAGCTACCTTAATAGGAATTTGAATTTATTGACATTTTTTAGGGCGATACCTGTTCCGCGAGCAACTGCATGCAAGGGGTCGTCCGCAATATGAACAGGGATGTCCGTTTTGTCTTTCAATCGTTTATCCAGACCTCGCAACAAGGCTCCGCCGCCGGCAAGCCAGATTCCGTTTTGGTATATATCCGAGTAGAGTTCGGGAGGGGTGCGTTCTAACACACTTAGAATTGCGGATTCTATTTTTGCGATGGATTTGTCCAAGCAATGCGCTATTTCTTGGTAGGATACGGGAATTTCTACAGGGAGTGCCGTCATTTGGTGAGGTCCTCTTACGATAAAATCTTCCGGCGGGTTTTCAAGTTCCGGCAATGCCGAGCCTACCATTATTTTGATGTTTTCTGCTGTCCGTTCTCCAACTTTTATGTTGTGTTGGTGGCGCATATATTCCTGAATGTCTTGGGTGAAATCGTCCCCGGCAATACGTATTGATTTATTACTTACAATACCGCCGAGTGATATTACTGCGATTTCGGATGTGCCGCCTCCTATGTCCACGACCATGTTTCCGGAGGGTGCTTCCACATCTATTCCGATACCGAGGGCAGCAGCCATCGGCTCGTGTATCATGTACACCTCACGTGCGCCGGCATGTTCGGACGAGTCCCGTACGGCTCGTATTTCGACTTCGGTACTGCCTGATGGGATGCAAATGACCATTTTTAATGACGGAGACATGAATCGAGAGCGCGATGTGCCCATTTTTATCATCTCGCTTATCATGAGTTCGGCGGCTTTGAAATCGGCAATTACGCCATCGCGCAACGGACGTATTGTACGAATGCTGTCGTGTGTTTTACCGTGCATTTGTCTGGCTTTGTGTCCGATAGCTACGAGTTTTCCGCTGCCGTCATCTATCGCTACTATAGAGGGTTCGTCCACTACAATTTTGTCATTTTCAATAATAATCGTATTCGCTGTGCCTAAATCTATGGCTATTTCTTTATTTAAGAATGAAAATAATCCCATTTTTTGAGTTGTTTGGTTTACAATTGCCGTATTGTCAATCATTTGTAGTGTGTTTTTTAACACACTCTACTTTCGCAAAAGTAAGCATAATCTAAATTATTGCAACAATATTTCTATAAAATTTTACAAAAATCACACAATTACAAAAAATCTGCATTTAATAATTAGCTTAAAATGTTTATAATGAGATAGATGTAGTGCAAAAATATTGAGATGAAAAATGATAATTTTTTTCACCTCCCTGCGTTTATACTAAACCGCTATCAAATATATTATTGCACCTTTGAGGTGTTTTCACCT